>JBAWGU010000280.1:0-10865 GCA_049593215.1 Pyrinomonadaceae bacterium | reverse complement strand
CTTTCAGGGCTTCTTATGCTACTGCTTATTAACTGCTCTTATTGTCCGCATTCGGCGTTTGAGTGTGTGACAACTGAGCTGAAACGCTTCTGGTACTCTGCTGATGTCAGGAACGAGCAGACCATGCCGCGATAGTTATTCGGCTCTCTGTTGTTCAAGACGTTGATCCAGAAGTCTAAACCTGCCTGATCCGGATCGCGCTTGAGATAACCGTAGTACTCCATCAGCACGAAGCTGTGATTGTAAACGGCATCCTTGAAGCTGGCCGCGTCAATCGCCTCTCTGACGACGAGGCTGCGGCTCTGATTGATGCTGCTGCCTGCCTGATACCTGCTTAAGAGCGTGTTGTACTGACCCGATAGGTCAACGCCTGCGCTCTCTCTCATCGTATCAATCAGATTCGAGACGAAGGACTCAGCCGTCTGAGCGGATTTGTATTTCTCTATAAACTCCGCTCGCTGGACGAATGCGTCTGCAAAGGCAACTTTGCTCTGTTCGAGATTCGCTCCGCCGACGACGCCCTTCCTGTCGTTTGAGAACTCGGCGTAGTCGAGTTGGCGGCCCAGAGCGCCTCTGTAGAGACGATAGATGTAAGAGCCTGAATCCTGGAACTCTGATTCCTTGAAGAAGGCAGCAGAGACATCTATCCGGCGAGAGTTGATGCAGCGTGCGTCGCCTCCGCACTGTTCGATCTGGCCTGTCCAGTAGTTCAAGCCGTCAACGTCAGGCTCGCGTCCGAGGAAGTCAATGTAGTTCTGTCGGACGAAGAACATCTCCGTGTCAACAGGATTGCCGACCGGAATCGAGTTTGCCTCGCCGCTAAAGGAAGCATCCGTCCGATCCGCCACCAGCGAGTAGGTGCGGCTCGAAGGATTGAAGTTGAAGTTAGTCAATAACGGCGAGATGGTGTAGAGACTGTTCGTCTCCAGATTGCTGAAACTATATCTGCCCGCGCCGTCAGTGATTGCGCGACCCGATTTACCTCCGCTCAGGCTTAACACCACGCCGCCCATAGGCTGACCATTAGCATCTGTCACGAGGCCGCTGATGCTTGCTGGCGCGGATGTCGGAGCAGAATTTTCACCAACGGTCCAGTCGGAGAAGGTGGTCACGCCCGTCAGTGTGGCCGTGTCAGTGCCTGCGTTGACGACGCTGGTCGGGAAAGAAACAGCGATTCCGCCAATGATGCGGATGACACGATAAGCTGCTTCATTGCCAAGCGGATCAGTTGGCAGATACGTGAATACCAAATCTGCCGAACTGAGGCCGCCGTTGGTCAGCGTCCAGTATCTCTGAATAGAGGTCGCGGCGTTGACGTTCGGGTGTGCGCCTTGAACGGCTTTGACGGTCATTGTCGCAGGGAACGCTCCGGCAGTGGCGTTGTTGACTTGAGCGGGAGAATACCCGTTAGCCGTGCCGACCTCGAAGGTCTTGCCGCCCGCCGCCGCGTAGGTCTTCCTGAAATTGCCGTCAACGTAGCCTGTCGTGCGCGTGGTCGTTCCCGCGCCGCCGACGATGAGATTGTTCGCGCCCGTAATGACGCGCCCGTTGGTGAGCGCCATCGTGCCGGTGACAGTGATGTCGCCGCCCGCGATGGTCAGCGTGTGTGTGACATCGTTGTCATCGTACGTCAGGGTGGTAAGCGTGCGGGTCGGATTGACCTCGGGGCCTGTGGTTCTTGACGTAGTGGTTCTGTTGTAGCTAATGATTTCGCCACCCGTGCCGAGATTGAAAGTCAAAGGCACATCGAAAGTGCCAGCCGCAGTGGGCGTCGTCGCATTGCCGATAATGACTGTGCCTGAAGTCGCGACACCGTTGCCGAGCGTGAATTTATTTGAGCCGGTGTAACTACCGGTAAACAGGATTATCCGGGCAACGACGGCGTTGTTAGTTGGGGTCAGCGTCAGGCCCAGCGGGTTGTCCAACTCCCAACTGTTTAGAGGGGCTGTCACTACGCCCGTGCCCGTATAGGTTTGTGCAGTGTCGCCAGCCCAATAGAAACGCTTGTTGACGTTTGTAGCGGTGAGGGTTCCGTTGTTGGTCATCGTGGCTCCTTCCATAAAGAAGAAGGTGCTCGTGGCGCTGCCGTTCAGATTCAACGTAGTTCCCGCATTGATGGTGACGTTGCCCGCGGCGACGTTGAAGAAATTCACCAGCGTATTACTGAACGTCGCGCTGTGCCCGGCGGAGGTGTTGTCAATGACGAGATTAGGAACGTCCCCGCGTAAATTAAAGGCTTTCGCCGCGCCCGAAGCAGCGTTACCGAGTTGCAAGGTTCCACCCGTAAGACCGGCTGGGCCAGTACCGGCATCATAGCGGTAATCAATTGCGGTGGCGAGGAGTTGAACAACGATGGTGCCGCCGCTAATGTTAACGACAGAGGTAGCCGACGTTCCCAGGTCGAAGCTGCCGAGAGTGGCTGAAGCATTACCAATGGTGCAAACCGTGATCGTGCCAGCGGATTGTGTGTAGGTGATGGTATTGGTCGCAGCCGCCACGCCGAACCGGCCTGTCGCATTGACAGCGCCGCCTTCAACCGTAATCGTGCTGCCCGTGCTAAAGCCCATAGAGTTGCCTGTGGCTATGCCGATATTGAATGTCCCCTGAGTAATTCTAAGCAAGCCACTTTCAGTCGGCGAGCCGTTCTGTCCGGCGACGGTAAAGTTCGGGTTGTTGAGCCAGAAGCCAGAGGTCGCATTAATCGTGTAGCCCGCCGCCGTAAACACCCTGTTGGTCATCGTGAAGGTGCCGGAGATTTTTAATGTTCCGTTTGTGAGCGTGAGGAATCCGGCCACGTCGGTGGTGACACCCTGAACCGTAAAGTTCGACGTGAGCAATTCGAGAGTGTTGACGTTGGACGTGCCCTTGTTAATGGTCATCGTCCTGATGTCTGTGGTCGCACCCGTTCCTGAGAAGGTCGTATTGGTCACGCCCGTGAACGTAATGCCTGCGCTAGCCGTATTGCCGCTGGTGCTGAAGTCGAGCGTGCCGTTGTTGGTCAGGTTACCGGCGAGAGAGAGCGTGTGCGCGATTGCTCCGGTTGCAGCAGACTGGAACGTGCCGCCGCTATTAATGGTCACATCTTCTCCGACCGTGAGCGTGCGCGCAGTGGTGGCCTCGTAGGTCAGCGTGCCGCCCGAAGCAACCGTTACGTTCAAAGCTACGGCAGCGGTCGTGTCCATCGTCACGGGGTCGCTGATGGTAACGTTTTCCGAATTAGTTGGCACATGGCCTGCGCTCCATATTGCAGGGTTGCTCCAGAGGCCGCCGCCTGCCAGCGAGTTGTTGGGAGTACCAGCCAGAGTAGCCTGACTGCCAGACAAGGCTGTGCTCAATGCGCCGTCTGAAACGGCAAAGACGCGCCAGAAGTATGTCGTATTGGAATGCAATCCCGCTGGCGAGTATGAAGTCGCATTCTGCACTGCCGTACCGTCAAATGTGTAGTTGGTTCCGTCCGTTGAGCGGTAGATGGCGTAGAGGGTTTCATCCGGTGAATCCGTCCAGTTGAGCGTCATGGAGAGTTGCGTGACGCCTGTAAAGTTGAGGCCGGTCGGCGCAGTCGGAACCGTTGGCGTAAAACTATAGGTTCTGCGCGAGCCGTCAACCGGTGTGTTGAGGTTGGCAATCGGTGTGCTGAGTGGAGGTTGGTTAGAGACCGGTGCGCCGGTCGTGTTGGCGGTGTTGGTCGCAGTCGTCACGGTTGCATAAGTGTTGTCCGTGCTGTTGGTCGAGAAGCCGACCCACTGCGGGTCCATCCCGCCGCCAAATCCCGTGCTGCTGTTTCTGTTCATCGCGCCATAGACAAACTCTACGACGCCCGTTGATTCATAAAGACGCACTTGATAAGTGCCGTCGGCGGTTGCTCCCGCGCCGTCATAGATGATCGTCTCGTTGAGAAACTCGACGGTCAACACGCGGTTGGGCGCAGCGCCCGTGACCTTATAATGAACTTTTCCGGTTGTGCTGGTCACGAGGTCGGAGCCGTAGGCCGAAATCAACGTGATGCCCGCCGATCCCAGCGTGTATTGCGTTGTCGAAACGACGCCGCCCAAGCGGATGTAGCCGTTGGAGCTGGCGCTAAACTGCGTGTACCTCACTCCGAGTAGATAGAAATCGAAGCCGATGTTTGTCACGGTGGAAGCAGTATCATCCTGAGCCGCCGCGACGAGCTGTGTCGTCCCGCTGCTCATGTTAGTGAACGTGCCGCTCGTTGTGGTGGCAAAGGCATAGTTGTTAGCCGCCTGAGTCGCGTTTGGCGACGTTCTATCCGGCGAGCTGCCATCATCCTTTGTCCCGCGTTTGGCTTTGGCTAGATCAACTCGCGTGTCCGTGCGTGCGGCCAAAGACTGGCCCAACGCCGATCCGCACAACGTTAGCGTTAAAATAAACAGAGTGGCGGCGATCAGTCGTCCGCTAAAATTCTTCATGATTTGGAATTTTTCCGAGGGGTGCATTAGGGGTCTCCTTCAATCAATTAGAGAAATGGACATTGATACGGTGTGACAAGTTCCTTGCTATGATTGCATAGGAACGCGACCGCAGCCGCCAACCGCTTGATCTTCTTTGCCAGAGAGACTATGACTTGGTGTCTCTTTTACTTCGGAGAGCAATATATAATGGCTACTGCTCCACAGCTTCTTAAAGCGAGAAGCTGCTGTTAAGAAAAACAGACTAACTAACCCTTGGAATAGGTTGTAAGCCTTGAACTAATGCCGATAGAATTGCGGGAAGAATTACGACATCAGACCATTTGCAATGAGATGAGAAGTGACCTGAGCTGTAAAGACTGCTGACGCGGTTTCAGGCGCAAACCCCACCGACCTGATTATGGTGTGCGAATATTAGAGAAGTTGCCCCCGGATGTCAATGAAAAGTTAGCAGTGAGGTTGCCGCATCGGACTTTATTCATGGGGCGCGGAGACCATCTGAGCAATGAGAGCTGCAAGAGCTTCGAGCCATTATGCCCTTTCCTATAGAGCCGCAGACTTCCTCAAGGCAAACCTCAACGCTTGCGGGCGACAGGCGCAGCCAGCATGAGTGAGCTTTGATTGTTTGCCGGTTCCCGCGCCAGCCTTGACTACCTCTGGCGATAGTCTGAGGAGATGGCGGAAGAAGCTTCTGTTATTGCTCGCAGACTGTCGCGTAGCAATCAATGATACCCTGATTAAATAGATCGTAGCACTCCTGGCTCGGCCCGCCGTGCTGAGCCTCACACTTCTCAAATTTCTTCTCAAGTTTAGCCAGACATTTCTCGCATGGGTCCGGCGGCGCGACCGCTTTTACCGTGCGAGAGGTGTAGGGCGTAGAGAATACGAGCGCCAGCACGAAGAAAACCAGCGTTAGGCTGAGGGCGAATGACTTTCTCATCATAGATTCCTTCCATCTGAAATGTGGCGAGGGACCAATTTAGAGAGAGCTTTCCTATAATATCTTCCGCCGAAAGTCAACGATAAAACAGAAACCGTTGGCTTGCGATTTCTGAGCGCGGACGCACGCTTCACCTCCGAACCTGAGAGGAGTAGGGCTGAACTACTGCTCTCTCGAATTCGTAGATTGAAGAGGCGCAGGCGAAGGCGCATGGGAGAAGTGCCTTTGAGTTGTGCCGCTATGTTAAGATAATGAACACAGGGAATGACCACGGCGGGGAGTGAGCGCACGGGCTTTCCTTTGTGAACGGAGGTAGATTTTAAGATGCAAGAGACAACTGATTCGCGTTACAACACAGGCAACGTGGTCTGCGATGCCGTACGCTTTATCAACGATGCGACCTACGCCGTCCTGCCGCGCGAGGTGGCGCACAGGCTCGGCGAGCTGGAGAAGAATTTCTGGGGCGGCGTGCGCTGGCTGGTTGATAAGGAGTTGACATGGATTGACGAGCGGCTCTCAGGCAGTGATAGTTTGCGAGAAGAATGGGAGCAAAACGCCCGCCGTGAAGAGAGCGAAAGAACTGCTGGCGACGGCATCTGACAGAAGACAAAAAGGCGAAAAGGTAGAAGGCAAAAAGATGGAAGTGCTACTTGCTGAAGAGTTCGGGTTCTGTTTCGGCGTCGAGCGCGCCGTTGACATGGTCGAGGACGCGCTCAAGGAAGGCGGCGAGATTCGCTCGCTCGGCGCGCTCATACACAACGCGCAGGAGATGGAGCGTCTCGAATCGGAAGGCGTGAAGACGATCAGCTTGCCCTCGGAAGCTGACCGGAACACGACCGCAGTGATTCGCGCTCACGGCGTCACGCCGCAGGTCCAGAGAGATTTGGAAGAGCGCGCCGCAAAAGTGATTGATGCGACCTGCCCCTTTGTGACGCGTGTGCAGCATCTGGCGGAGCGCGCCGCGCAGCAGGGACGCGATGTCGTCGTGGCGGGCAACCCTGACCATCCTGAGATGATCGGCGTGGTCGGCTACGCTCCGCACAACACTCACGTCGTGCGCGACGCGGGCGAAGTGGCAAAGCTTCCAACGCTTCATGCGCCGCTCGTCGTTTCGCAGACGACCATCAAGCTGCAAACTTTTCTCGAAGTCGCGGAGGCCGTGAAAGCCAATGCCGATGCAGAGCCGCAGATTGTCAACACCATCTGCTCGGCCACACGCGACCGCCAGGACGCTGCCCGCGCTCTGGCCGGACACGTTGAAGCCTTCTACATCATCGGAGGCCGCCACTCATCCAACAGCGTCAAGCTCCTCGCCGTCTGCAAAGAGCAATGCGAGAAGAGCTTCCTTATCGAAACGCCTGAAGAGATTAACGCGCAAGACCTCGCAGGCATCGCGCGCGTCGGCGTCACCGCCGGAGCTTCAACGCCAAACTGGTTAATCGAAAAAGTCGTCGCGCGCCTGCGCGAGATTGGCAGCGCGGAAGAAGCAACCGTTGCTTGAAAGATCAGGTGAAGAAAATGGCAGGGAAGAAAGCTACTGCGAAATCTGGAACAACAACGCGGCCTGCTGCTAATGGAAGGTCGGCAAATGGCAGAGGCGCGGGAAAGAAAGTATCTTCTAAGCGCAAGAAGCCGGAGTTGACGGCGAATGAGCTAACGTTAATCGCGTGGAAGAATTTGTATGCGAAGCGTGATCGTTTTGGAAAGTTCGACTAGATAAGATGCCGAAAGTTGTTTACGACACATCTACTTTCATCGCACATAAGCCAGCAGACTTTCCTGCTGGCTTTCTTATGTCCGCAGTTGTACTTCAAGAGTTAACCGCTGGCGCAGTTGATAAGTCGGACGTGCAGAGATGGGAGGCTTCTCGCCGCGCGCATGAAAAGGCAGGGACGCTACTCGTGCCGACGGGTGAAGATTGGTGGCTCGCGGGAAAGGTGCTCAATTCGCTGTTGCGCGGTCTCAAGTCGAAGAGAGAGGGGCTAACGCCTAAGCTTCATCCGGCAGAGAAGCATCGCATCATTCGTGACGTGTTGATTGCGCGCACTGCGAGACGGGCGGGCGCGCTGCTCGTGACGGATAACGTCAAGGACTTCGAGATGATTCGTCGCTTCTGCTCTGTGCGGACTGTGCGCGGCGCGGAATATTTCAGACGGAAGAGAGATTAGAAGAACAGGTAAGCAGAGAACTTTTCAGTCGTTCAAAAGCCAGCAGGCAAGCGCACCTTCACACCTCATCATCATCTTCAGGCATGTCCATCTGGGATAGTTCGTTGACGATCTGTCGCGCGTCTTCCGAGTCGTACTCCATTGCCTGGCGGAGCAGCGCATCGCGGGCAATCTCTGCGTCAACGGGGTCTGCCAGCAGGGAGATGAGAATTGAGATGGGCGATTGCGCGAGAGCCTCTTGGGCGAGGGCGCGCACGACCGGATGAGACGAGCGCGCGAGTTCGCAGATTTCGCTCGGGGCGAAGCGCGTTGAGAGCGTGTCTGCCAGCGCATCTATGCGCGCAAAATCGTTGCGCGCGTGAGCGCGTTCGACAAGTTGGGCGAAGACCTCAGCCGACTGGGTCTGGTTCTGTAAGACGAAGGCTGTGGTGTCCGCCATGCGTCGTAAATCCTTCGCCTGTGCTGCATTCAAACCTGCGCTCGCGTCCGAAGCGCGTTCATCCAGAGCGGCCAGCAATCTGCTCAACTCCCAATCCGCGCGTGCGTCGTAAGGCACTGCCGTCCCGCCGCGCGTTGCCTGACTGGGCGCGCTGGCGGATTGCAAAGCTCCTATGATGAGTTTGCGCGTCGTCGAGCGCAGCCCTTGCCAGACACTCGCTACACGCGCACCAAAATCTTCAATCATCATTCTTAAAAATCAACTCCCGCGCCCTGCGCCCTCTCCTTACCGGCGCAAGCCTTTTCTAATGCCTCTACTATAACACGAACGAAAGCAAGGACAGTTTTCAGTTTTGAGTTTTCAGTTTTCAGAAAAAGCTCAACCGCTCGTTTCTGAAAACTGAAGACCGAAAACTGTAAACTGTTTACTGACCACTGCTCAGAGCTTTTTCGTTATGGTCAATGATCTCTATGATGTTGGCGAAGGCGATTTTGATGATTTCGCCGTCGGCGCGCTGAATCTTGACGCTGGGCTTGGTGAGGGCCTGTGTGGTCTTCATGCTGCGGACGATGCCGCGCACGCGATTTCCGTCTTCGGTGATGACTTCGACATTATCTTTATTATAGAGCGGCCTGAGCGCCGCGAGAGCTTTTGTTACTTCCACTGTTGCAATCTCATACTTTCTCTAAAATGTTTTCTACTAATTACGCGCGGCCTACGCACGCCGGATGTTCTGATAGTCTAACGCGCAAACTTCTGTGGCCTGTTTCGTTGAGCACGAATCGTGCCGCAAGATGCGGAACGAAGAATTGAGACCGCCCGCGTGCACTTATTAATTCTCCATCGAATTGATACTATACAGTGTCTTTGCCTTGAGGCGCATCCTTCGGCGCAGGCGGTCGGAACAAGATGCAACCGCAACGCTCCAGTTGTCGTATAGAAAGACGAGCGCGAGCAGGCGAGTTCGTGCCGCCACCCCCTGATAAGAAATTCGGTGAGACAAGAGATGAAGCCAGAGCCACAACTCGATCCGGCACACGGAAGCACAGCCGCAAGCAACACCAGTTGTCCCAACTGTCGCGCGGAGATGCCGCGCGAGATGCGCTTCTGTCGCCTGTGCGGTTTTCGTCTTGGCGAAGGCGTGGCGGAATACACTGAGACTGTTCGTTTCCAAACTCCGCACGCCGGAGCGTCGCGCCCCACGCAGACTGCTGATACCGCACGCGCCGCCGCAACCTCTGGTCCAAACGATTGGAGCGCGATGGCTCACAACGAAAATGGTCAGCCTGCTGGTTATACGCGGGCCGATCTTGGTCGTTGGGCTGACGGGCGAAAAAGAAAACGCAGGCGTATGCACTGGTTCATCTGGCCCATTCTGGGTCTTGCCATCGCTACTGCGTCGGGCGGCATCATCAGAACTATCAACATTGAAACGTCAAGGCCCACAATCGTTCAGCCGGAGATCGAAGGCTCCTTCATCGGCGCGGACGATTTCGATGAGCGTGACGGCGGCGTCGCTTTCGAGGTCGTTACACCGCCCGGCTCTGCTGCGGATAAAGCGGGACTCATCGGCGGCGATGTGATTACAAGTTTCGACGGCAAGCCTGTCAGAGACGTTGGCGATTTTATGCAGTTGCTCAGCAACACGCCCGCAGGCAAGACTGTCGAAGTCATCTTCATACGCGACGGCCAAACTAAGACGACGAAATTGACGACCATCTCGGAAGATGAGAACGCGCGGCGCGAAGATGAGTTTGATAATCGTCCTGAAGGTAAAGGCTACATTGGCGAGGGCACGGAACTTGAGCGCGTCGTGGCTATGCCGGGCACAAAGATTTACGGCGTGCGGATTGATGAGATTAGAAAGAATCTTCCCGGTGAGATTGCCGGACTTCGCAACGGAGACATCGTGATTGAGTTTGACAGTGTGCCGGTACGCACGCGCAGAGAGTTTGAGTCGCGCATCACAAGAGCCATGCCGGGCAGCATCGTTCAGATTATCGTCATGCGTGGAGGAGAGCGTGTCGAAGTGCCCGTCAAGATCGGTCAGAAGGACAACGACTGATCGCGTGCCTCTCCTGCATAGTCACGCAGACGCGCTTCCATCTCAAGCCGTACATCCTCGCGCTCTTCCTCTCGTTCGTCTGCTTCAAAAGTTTCAAAGAGCGCGTAAGGCGTCTCGCCCACAAGGCGCAACTCCCACGCCTCGCGCCCCGCGTGCGAAGGGCGCGCAAACCACAAAGCATCAACTTCCGCTTCCTGCACCGTCGCCGATTCAAAGAGCGAGTTGTCCGCCTCTGACATTGCGCTGCGCGTCTCGCTTCTCAAGAGCACGCGTTGAAGCTGCCAGCCGTGCCTGCGATACGTATTGATGATTTCGTTGAAACGCTCAAGCTGATTCATCTGCTCTTAAATTTCCTGCGCTACTTTTCCGTTTGCGCGCCAAGCATCTTGTCAACGGCAATCTTCCATTCGCCATCCTCTCTGACAAACTGTGTGGTCACCCAGCGTCCGGCCTTCTCATTCTTGACTTCGAGCGTGGCCGTGTCGCCTTCGATCTTTTCGCTGCGCGTTTCCGGAATCGTACTTGGCGCAGCTTCGCTTGTGACGAGTAGCTCATTGACGTTCTTGTTCTGCGCCTTCGCTTCGTCTTCCATCAGCTTGAGCGAACTCTTCGAGAGCGTCTTCTTGATTCCTTCAGGGTCCTTCCTTTTCGCCGCTTCGTAAAACGCACGAAAAGTTTCGGTCGGCGTCGCGTTCTTCTTCTTGCAGGCTGGAGTTAGACCGACAACGAGCGCGAGGAGAGCCAGCGTGATGGCAACAGTTTTTGTTCTTTCTGTTTTCACTTTAATCTCCGTCAAATTAAATCAGAGGGAAGGCGAGAGTATAGC
>JBAWGU010000279.1:0-2126 GCA_049593215.1 Pyrinomonadaceae bacterium | reverse complement strand
GGGCCGCACAGTCCTCCTGATTGGCGCAGGCGAGATGGCGGAACTCTCCGCGCGCCACCTGACGGGCGCAGGCGTCTCGCGCGTGCTCGTCGCCAATCGCACAAACGAAACGGCGCAAAGGCTTGCCACAGAGTTCGGCGGCGAGGCCGTTGACTTCTCAAATCTTTCTCAACATCTGGCGGAAGCAGACATCGTGATCTGCTCGACGGGCGCACCCGACTACATCGTTACCCCGGAGATGGCGCGCGAGAGCAGGGAGAAGCGGCGCAACCGCCCGGCCTTCTTCATAGACATCAGCGTGCCGCGCAACATTGATCCTGCCGTCGGCGAAATCAACAACATCTTCGTCTTCGATATTGATGACCTCGAAGCCGTCATCACTTCCAACATCAGAGAGCGTGAGCGTGAAGCTGAGCGCGCCGAACTGATTATCGAATCCGAAGTGATGCAGTTTCAACAATCCTTGCGCACGCTCGACATTGGCCCGACGCTCGGCGCGCTGCGCCAGAAGATGCAGACAATCGCACGCGAAGAACTTGCGCGACAACGCAAACGCCTCGGCCATCTCACCCCTGAGCAAGAGCGCGCCATAGAAGCCCTGCTCCTCTCCACCGTCAACAAAATCTCTCATCCGGTCATACACCACATGCGCCATTCCTACGACACAGGCGAAGACGAACACGTCCAGACATGGCGCGACATCTTCCGTCTTGAAGAATGAAAAGCTGTCCGTTGTCCGTAGTCAGTTGTCCGTTGTTTGTGGCTACAGAATTGACCCCAGAAGATAAAGCATTCAACATACAGAAGACTCAAAACAACTGACAACGGACCACTGACTACGGACACATGGACATTCTCCACACTCTGCTTGATCTCTTCGTTCGTTACGGCTACTGGACAGTCTTCTTCGGCGTGATGCTGGAGAATGCGGGGCTGCCTGTGCCGGGCGAGACGATTCTGCTGGCGGCAGGTTTCTTTGCGGCTGGCGGAAACTTTAAGCTGCCGCTCGTGATGCTGGTCGCCGCGACGGGCGCAGTGGTTGGCGACAACATAGGCTTTGCCATCGGCCATCATTACGGGCGCGGGATTTTAGTTCGCTTCGGGCGATTCGTTTTCCTGAAGCCTCGCCGCATCGTCAAGATGAGCCGGTTTTTCAAGCGACACGGCGACAAGACAATCCTCGTTGCGCGATTCATCACGGGCCTCAGAGTCTTCGCGGCCATCTTTGCCGGAGCGTCGCACATGCGCTGGCGCGTCTTTCTCGTTTACAATGTTGCGGGCGCAATCCTCTGGGCAGTGGCGATTTCGTCTGTCGGCTACCTCTTCGGAAACAGTTGGCCCATACTTGAAAAATGGGTTGGACGTAGCGGACTCTTCATGCTGCTCGCAGCGATTATCATCGGCGTAGTCATTTACCACGTGCTTCCTTATCTCAACAAGAAGAAGCATTCAAAAAAGAAGTGAGCAAAGAAAAGATCGTCATCGGCTCGCGCGGCTCAAAGCTCGCGCTCTGGCAATCCGAATGGGTCAAGTCAAGGCTCAATGCGCTTCATCCTCAAACGGAAGTTCGCATCGAGATTATTAAAACATCCGGCGACCGTCTCAAAGACGCTCCGCTCGCAATCATCGGCGGCAAAGGTGTCTTCACGAAAGAATTGGAAGACGCTCTGCTCGATAGACGCATAGACCTCGCTGTCCATTCGCTTAAAGATTTGCCTACCACGCTTCCCGAACGACTCTCAATCGCAGCCGTCACCGAACGCGAAGATGCACGCGATGCTCTCGTTCTTCGTCAAGATTTTCCTTTGGATAAACCTTCAATCGCCAATCTTCCTGTCGGAACCATTGTCGGGACATCCAGCCTGCGCCGCCTCGCCCAGCTTAAACATCTGCGTAGAGACATTGGCATTAAAGACCTGCGCGGCAATGTTGACACGCGCCTGCGCAAACTTGATGCTGGCGATTACGATGCCGTCATACTCGCCGCCGCAGGTCTTCATCGTCTGGGCTTTACTGAACGCATCAGCGCCTACATTGACCCGTCGGAGATTCTTCCGGCAGTCGGTCAGGGCGCGCTCGCCGTTGAAACCCGCGCAGACGACGAAGCGACGCGCGAACTCCTCAAG
>JBAWGU010000278.1:0-2288 GCA_049593215.1 Pyrinomonadaceae bacterium | reverse complement strand
CTTTTCTTTGCGCCTTTGCGTGAACCTTTTATTGCGCCAATCGCTCACGATTTAGCTTGAATTTTCAAGTCTGAGACACAACCTGAAAGCCCCCGGAAGCATCTCTATTTATTGAGGCGAAGCGGTTTTTGAGTGGAAAATTTCACCGCTTCGCCTTATATTTAAGGATGGGGAAAGGTTTGACACCCCGCAAAAGCGTGTGATAACCTCCGCGCCGGAAACGTGGCTCCAAGTTAAGGTTAATAGCCCATCAAAGCGGAGTCGCTTACCTTTGTAGGAACAAATTTTTATCCCTCGCGTTTTATCTGTGGATACCGCTCGTGCGGCCTCTCTTTCAGGGGGAGCAAGTCGCCGTCGTGGATTCGCCCTAACCCTCGTGAAGGAGAATAACGATTGATGATAACGAGCTTCCCCCGTCTTCTTACCAGAATAGCTTTCCTCGTGGCGCTTGCCGCCACACCGTTTGTTGCTACCCAGGCACAGATTACGGGTTCGTCTGCGCGCGCCATCCCGACGGCTGTCGAAAGGGACGATCCGCACGTCACGCAGACGATAGAGAAAGCTGAAAGACACTACAAGCAAGGTCTTCTTAATCTCTCAGACAACAAGCGCGAGCAGGCACGAGATGAGTTTGACAAGGCCGTTGACGCCATCCTCGAATCCGGCCTCGACGTGCGCGCCAACCGTCGTTTGCAGACCTACTACCTTGAGCTAATCGAACAGATTTATCGTCTTGAAGTTCCGCAAGCGGGAGCGCAGGTCAACACAGCCCTCGCGCAGAATCAGCAACAGCAGGAGCCTTCAGGAAGTTCTGCGACGGCGAAGAATGAACAGCAACAGCCTCAGCAACAGCAGATTGGTTTTCGTGACCAGAGGTTTGAGCCGTCGCCTCTGGACGAGTTGAGCAAGTTGCAGTTGACGCCCGAAGAGCAGAACGTCAACCCCGGCGATTTGGACGCGCTTGAGAATGCGAAGAACGCAGTTGACTTCGGCTTCCAGATTAATCCGCTCATACAGCAGTACATCAACTACTATCAGGGGCGCGGACGCTCAACGATGGAAGCTGGCCTGCGCCGCTCCGGACGCTACATGAGAATGGCGCGCAAGATTTTCAGAGAAGAAGGCGTGCCCGAAGACATTGTTTGGCTCGGTCAGGTCGAGAGTTCATGGCGTCCGACAGCGATGTCATGGGCTGCGGCTTCCGGTCTCTGGCAGTTTGTGCCGAGCACAGGACGCGAGTATGGCCTGCGCCAGACCGCATGGATTGACGAGCGCAACAGTTTCGAGAAAGCCACGCGTGCTTCAGCGCGCTACCTGAAATCTCTGGCCGCTCGCTACAACGGCAACTGGGAGCTTGCGATGGGCGCGTACAACACCGGCGCGCTCAACATTGATCGCGGCATCTCGCGCGCAGGCGCGGCGAATTTCTGGAAGATTTATCCGTACATTGCAAACGAGACGCGCAACTACGTGCCGAACATTCTGGCGACGATTCTGATTGCGAAGAATCCTGAGAAGTACGGTTTTCATGGCATTCGCCCGGAAGCTCCTATGGGTTACGACATTGTGAAAGTTCCGAACGCGACCAGCCTTCAGTTGATTGCGGATGCAACGGACACGAACGTTGATTACCTGCGCAGCATCAACCCCGAACTGAGGCGCGACATCACGCCGCGCGGCGAAGCCTACGACGTGAGAGTGCCCGCAGGCAGAGCCAAACAGTTCGTCGCCATACTCAAGCGCGTTCCGGGTGACCGCCGCGAGTCTGCGCGCATCATCTCGGTTGCGCCGGGCGAAGATTTAGACGCTGTGGCCCAGCGCACCGGAACCAGTGTCGAAGTGCTCAAGGCTATGAACGGCGCAGCGGATGGCAAGGCTATCGGCAACAAGGTTGTCGTGCCGAACAGCAACGTTCGTTTGACCTCTTACGTGAGAGCAAAGAATGCGGCTGCTCCTGCCGAAGCGAGCAGTGGACCGAAGAAGGTTAAAGCAATGGGCGGCGATACCATCGCCAAGATTGCCGAGCGTTATCATGTCTCTGCGGATGAAGTCGCAAAATTGAACGGCATGGCGACAGACTCTCAGTTGACAGCCGGACAGGAAGTCCGCGTTCCTGCTTCAGCCAACGCGCCCGCGCCTTCGCGTCGTGGACGAAGATAGTTTTAGTTTTAATCATCGCTCGTCTCTACTTTTGAGATGAGCGAAAGGTAAGACCACACCAGAGCGCGCTTTTGACGAGGGGTTGAAAGCGCGCTCATCTCTTTTTATCAAACTCGGTTCTTTTATAG
>JBAWGU010000277.1:0-1529 GCA_049593215.1 Pyrinomonadaceae bacterium | reverse complement strand
ATTGGGTGTCGTGGAGCCTAAAGAGCCTGCGCCCGATGTCGTATCTGAAGTGTTACCGGTATCGTCAACGATGAGGAGCTGCCCGCCTGAATCTAAAATACCTATCGCAGCATCAAAGGGCGTGTTGTTGCGGCAGGGGTCTGCGTCCAGACTCATAAAGATGATGTCGCCCGCGCTGGCGGTGAAAGAGAAGATGTCAATGTCTGTCCCGGTGCTGATTTCTCCCTCGAAGTAGCCAAGCGGACTGCTGTTGGCAGTTGCGCGCGTGTTGTTCGGCTCGGTCTCGTCTATGGCCGAAGTGGTTTGAGCCACGCAAGCTGCTATCGGATTGCCTCCCGGCGGCTCGACAATTCCATAGACGCGATACGGCTCGCGCTGTGCCGCTCCATTTGAGTTGATGAGAAGGAACGTGTTAAGCCCTGTGACGGGCGTGCCTCCGATGGCGGGGGCGGCCTGACCAAACGCAAAGTCTGCGTTGTTATTATCATACTCAAGCGTGTCGGTGGTGTTTGTGACACGCATATCAAAGTTTGAGACGTTGGCTGCGCTGCCGTCCACGAGCGCGAAGACGCGTGAACCGGCGACAGTTGGTCCAAGCGAGAAAAAGTCAACGTCCGCGCCCGGACTAATTGATCCTTCGATGCCGAAGACAAAAGGATTAGCAGTCGCGGGCGTATTGTTCGCTTCAACCTCTCGCTGGCATTGCGTGACTTCGATTTTGAAAGTAGTCGTTGTACTGGCGGCTGGTCCATCAACGAAGATAAAGACCTGCTGGCCTGCGGTCATTGCCTGACACAATACAAGTTCGGAAGCTTGCGCAGCGCTGCGGTTAGCGGCGTTCTGGCAAGTTGCGACTGTGACAGGCGTGCCCCCCGCCGCCGGACAGGTGCTCGCCGTGTAGAGGATGAGGTCGCCTGCGCCTGCAAAATCAGTGACCTTGAATGAGTAGTTGGCCGCAACCGGAGCGGTGAAAGAGTAAACCACATCGAGGCCGTCGGCTGTCGAGACTATCTGCCCAATGCCTGTGAAACAGGCCGCGCCTGAGAGTTGATAATCATTGGTGGCTGCCGCCAGAGTGCCGTCCACAGACTGGCGAAGCGCAAGCGGAATCGCGCCCGCACACGTGTCATTAGGCGGGGCCAACACCGCGTCCGGCGTCAGGTTGGACGGCTTCACTGCCCTGCTTCTCTCTTCCTGCGCGGACGATTTTGTGTGCGCGACAGGGAAAGCAAGCAGAGCAATCAACATCATGCCAAATCCCCATAGAGCATAAGCCCTGCGCCTCGCGCGCCTGCGTGATGCTTGAAGCCCGCGAGAATCTTTCGGGATGAATGCTGTAAAAAGCGTAGTTGAAATTTTGGATAGACGACGCTGAACGAGGGATGGCATGTTGATCTCCTTATTGATGGAAGGCTCTATGAAACCGGGTTCGCTGAAAACTAAACCGGAGAAGTCCTCTTAATCTAAAGTCAAAGCTGGTTAGGTGACGCCCAAGCTATCACAATCACTGTAGTGCATCAATGAAATTC
>JBAWGU010000276.1:0-7806 GCA_049593215.1 Pyrinomonadaceae bacterium | reverse complement strand
ACACCCGCCGCCCGTCAGCGCAAGAACGACGAGCAGGCAGGCCGCTACTTTCGCGCGCCAACGCACCAGTTTGCTCCTCAGCCTATTTCTCTTTTTGCCTGTCATCGTCAAAGACTTTGAAAATAATTACCCGCCTCTATCTTATCACTAATTATGAGAATCAAGAGAAGAACACTCTTTGCGACCTTTGCGAAACGCCTTTGCGTCCTTTGCGGTTAAACTTGAGCCTAAACGCAAAGGACGCGAAGGGAGAAGACGCGAAGGAGCGCAAAGGAAGTTCTCAAACAGTTATTCTCTTGTCATCTCTTGATTCTCATTAATTAATCCACGCAAGGCTCTATAAACTTCCTCGGTCCGCAGACGCGTCGGCTCAAAACCATCGGAAGTGTCAATCAGGTAATCCGCATAACTCATCTTTTCTTCCTGCGGCATCTGCGCTCGCGTGCGCTGCAAAGCCTCTGCGCGCGAGAGATTGTTTCGCGCCATCAATCTTTCCAACTGAATTTCCGGGCGACAATGAACGACAACCAGTTTATCAAAACGCCTGTAGCCGCCCGACTCAATCATCAACGCGGCATCAACAACGCCAATGCCCTGCGGGTCCTGCATCTCCCAACGCCGCAACTGCTCGTCCTGCGCCGCGATAATCAGTGGATGCAGAATCGAGTTTAAGAGGTTGCGCTTCTCTTCATCGCCAAAGATTATTTCACCCAGACGCGCGCGATCAAGCGTTCCATCCGCGCGAATCACATCCTCACCAAATGCCGACGCCACCGCCAGCAACCCCTGCGAACCGGCGGCCACGACATCGCGCGCCGTCAGGTCAGCATCAAGCACATGGCAACCCAATTCCGCCAACACCTGCGCGACAAACGTTTTCCCAACTGCAATCGAACCTGTTAATCCAACGCGCAACATAATGATAAGTGATGAGTGATGAGTGATGAGTGATGAGTGAAAAACTAAACGCTTTTACTCATCACTCATTACTCATCGCTCATCACTTTCCTATCCCTCTTCGTTGCATCGCAGCCGAGAGCGTGTTCTTCATCAACATGGCAACGGTGAGCAAACCAACGCCGCCGGGAACGAGCGTGAGTTTGCCTGCGACTTCCAGAGCCTCCGCCGGATGCACGTCGCCGACGATTGTATAGCCGCGTTTGGCTATCACAGCGAGTCTCTTTTCCGCTTCGTCTCCAAAGAGAGCGCGCACCTCTCGCTCATCAGTCACACGGTTGATTCCAACGTCAATCACTGTCGCCCCCGGTTTGATGTGCTCGCCCCTGATGAAGCCTGCACGACCGATGGCCGCAATCAGGATGTCAGCTTCGCGCGTGACATCGGCAAGATTGCGCGTGCGCGAATGGCAGATTGTGACTGTCGCATCTTTTTGTAGAAGAAGCTGCGCGACAGGTTTTCCCACAATGTTGCTCCGGCCAACGACACAGGCGCGCGCGCCGCTTATCTCCACATGGTTGCGTTCAAGTATCTCCATGATGCCAAGCGGCGTACAGGGCACGAGCGCAGGCTGGCCCAGAGCCAAGCGGCCCGCGTTAACGGGATGAAACCCGTCAACATCCTTCGCCGGATCAATCGCCTCCAGCACAAGCTTCTCAGACACAGCCACGGGCAGAGGCAACTGCACAAGTATCCCGTCAACATCTGCACGCTCGTTCAAACTCTCAACCAGTTTAAGTAATTCTTCCGTCGTCGTCTCAGACGGCAAAGCGTGATGCTCTGAACGCAGCCCCAACTCTTCGGAAGCCTGCACCTTGTTCCTCACGTAGATTGCAGACGCCGGATCATCACCGACGCGCACAACCGCAAGGCAAGGCTGAATGTCATGCTCGCGCCGCAATCTCAAAACCTCCGCAGCCACTTCGCGCTTGATCTCATCTGCGATAGCCGCACCGCTCAATAGTTGAGCGCGATGCTTTTCATTTTCTGCCTGCTGCAAATCTTCCGTCATAAATGAAGCTTCTTACCGGGTTGATTTATGAATTGAACATCAGAGCTGTTGATAAGATTACACTGACTCGCCCCGCAAGTGTTAATGAATCAGATTCCTACTTCAACTTGACCAAACATCAAAGCCAAGCGATGATTTCTTTAATGTCACAAGGCTTAACCCAACGCATCGCCCTGCTCTCTCTCTTAACCCTTCTCTCGCTTCTAAACGTACATGCTCAGACTGCGCGCGAGCGGCATGAAAAAATTCGCGCAAGCATGGAGAACGGAGATAGCAAGACGGCTGTGGCAGAGCTTCAGACGCTCAGACAGGCTGAGCCGTCAATCTTTGTTCTGAACAACTACGACTATCTTCTGGCGCGTCTCTCAGAGCGCAGGGGCGATCTCTCGACGGCGGCTGGCAACTATCAGAAAGTGGTCCAACGCAATTCACGCCTGACGCAATACGCGCTCTGGCATCTCGCGCAATTTGCGCGCTCGACAGGCAATCTCATCTTCGAGCGCGAGCAACTGCGCCGCCTGATTTCCACTTCACCCGAAAGCCTCCTTCGAGACGCCGCCATCAGCAGACTAGCCCGCAGCTATTTTGAGAGCGGAGATTATCCAAACGCAATTTCGACTCTGCGCCCGCGCGCCAGCGCTACGGGCACGCAGGCCGCACGCGAAAGCCTTGCGCTCATAGGTCAGGCGTATCTACGCAGCAACCAGCAAGCGGCTGCGCGCGAAGTCTTCAACAGTCTCGCTACGCAACTTCCAGATGCTTCACGCCCGGACGATTATGCGCTTGCAGCCGTTCGCGCTCTTGACGTTCTCGACAGTGGCAGCGAAGAGACGGCCCGACAGCGCGCTCCCCAACTTCAGGAAAGCGAACACCTGCGCCGCGCTCTAATCTACAACTTCAACCGCGATTTCGCAGGAGCGCGCCGCCACTATCTAGCCATTATCGAGCGTTACGAAAAGAGCGCGAATGTGCCCGACGCGCTCTATCAAGTCGGGCGCGCGTTCTATCTTGAACTCAACTTTGATGAGGCAATTAAATATTTCCAACGCGTCTCAGATCAATTCCCGGAAAGCCCCGGCGCACGCGACGCTCTCAGTTTTCTTGCGGCCTCTTACGCCCGTTCAAAGCGCACGGACGAAGCCGTCGCCGCATATCGCCGCTTCATAGAGCGTTACCCGAACGCGCCAAATCCCGAACGCCCCGCTCTCAACATCATTGACGTGCTGCGCGATGCAGGCCGCGACCGTGAAGCTCTCGACTGGGTTAATCAGACGAGGAACAATTTCAAAGGACAGATTGGCGCAACGCTCGCGCTCTTCGCGCAGGCCAAGATTCACATGGCGCAGAATGACTGGGCTGCTGCGCTCGCAGACCTTGATGCGCTCGGCGCAGAATCCGATCTCGGCGGCATACGCGTCCCCGGCGGCACGTACAAAAATGAGATTAACTTTCTACGCGCTTTTGTGCTCGAACAATCGGGACGCACGGACGATGCGATTAACGCTTATCTATCTATTGAAGACGGGCGCAAAGAATATTATGGATGGCGCGCGACTTTGAGGCTGCGTGCGCTCGCAACCGATGCACGCACGCGCGATCAAATTAGCGCACGCCTGCAATCGCTTCGCGCAGAAGCGCAGCAGGCTTTAGCTGGCGGGCAGTTTGAGAATGCAAGACGCGCAGCGCAGAGCGCGCTCAGATTGACGGGCGATGATTCCGCAACAAAAAAAGATTTGCTGGACATTGCGCGCCGCGCCTACGCGTCTCTTCCTGCGTACAGCATTCCTTCCGGAAATCTCCTGCCCTCTGGCCGACAGGAAATCATTACAACCGGCGCACATGAACGGATGAACGCGCCGACGCACAAAGCGATTGCTGATGAACTGCTCTTCCTTGAACTCTATGACGAAGGAACGCCCGAACTCGCCGCCTCTCAAAATGTTTCTCAGCCGAACGCTGATGAGAAGAGTCAAGCTGTGAAGAATCAAGTTTCAAACGGACAGCCGGAAGCAGCTTCTTCAACAAACTCGCCACGCTCTACTGTCTCGCCTGCGCCTTCATCCGATGCGCGCTATACGATGGCCGTCTTTTACAAACGCGGCGACATGGCATATCACGCGGTACGCTACGCCGAGCCGCTCTGGAAAAATGTGCCGGACGATTACCTGCCGGAACTCGCGCCGCGCGAGATGGCAGAGCTTCTCTATCCTGCTCCTTACAAAGATGCCCTGCTTGAATATGCGACGCAGCGCAATCTGGACCCGCGCTTCGTCTTAGCCATCATGCGACAGGAGACGCGCTACTTGCCGGAAGCAAAATCCGCTTCGGCTGCGCGCGGGCTTCTGCAATTCATTCCTTCGACGGCTGACACAATCGCAGCACAACTCGGCCTTCGCTCCTTCCGGCAGGATGATCTCTATGACCCGCGCCTTGCCATTCTCTTCGGCTCGCAGTACATGGCGAATCTCTTCAAACAGTTTCCTGAGATGCCGCAGGCCGTCGCCGCAGCTTACAATGGCGGTGAAGACAACATTGCGCGCTGGGTTGCGCGTTCGCGCTCAAATGATCCTGACCGTTATGTGTCTGAGATTGGGTTCACGCAGACGAAGGATTACGTCTTCAAAGTTCTCTCAAACTATCGCGTCTATCAAACGCTCTACGACGAGCGGCTTCAACGCCGTTAGATAAACTGATTTCTACTGATGCAAAATAAACTGCCGCACGCGCCCCGCTTCATCTTTATTTCATTGCTGGCCCTCTGCTGTTTCTCTCTACACGCGTGCCAGCCGCGCAATCAATCGCGCGGGCAGCATTACGATCTCAAGGGCAAAGTCGTCTCAGTTGATAAAGAGAAACAGACTGTGACCATCGCGCACGAAGAGATTAAAGGTTACATGGGCGCGATGGTGATGCCTTTCAAGCTGAAAGAAGATTGGGCCTTCACAGTCCTTGTGCCCGGCGATCAGATTAGCGGCACGCTCGTCGTTGACGGCGCATCCAGTTGGCTCGAAGACGTTGTTATCACCAGCGAGGGCGAACAAACGTCCGGCGCGGACAACACCGAAGGATTAGCGGAACCGAAACCCGGCGATGAAGTTCCTGACTTTGCCCTGACAAATCAAGACGGCAAGCGCATACACCTCGCACAGTATCGCGGCAAAGCTCTTCTCTTAACCTTCATCTACACGCGCTGCCCTCTCCCCGAATACTGCACACTGATGAGCAACAACTTCGCCCTGATTGATAAAGAGCTTCAGAAAGATGCCGACCTCTATTCAAAAACACATCTCCTCAGCATCAGCTTCGACACCGAATATGACACGCCCAAAGTCCTGCGCAGCTACGGCGCATCGCACACCGGCAAATTCAACGAAGAGACTTTCGAGCACTGGGAGTTTGCCTCCGGCACGCCCGACGAAGTGAAAGGCATCGCGCAACATTTCGGCCTCCGCTACTTCAAAGAATCGGACCAGATCATACACATGCTCCGCACGGCAATCATCACGCCCGACGGCAAGGTCTTCAAAATCTACAGAGGCAATGAATGGAAGACGGATGAAGTCTTGCAGGATTTACGAAGCTTGATGGAAAAGAAGCAGTAAAAATATTCTCAGCCGTGCGCGAGGCAGCACAAAAAGCTATCTGAGATTGATACGTATAAATCTTGTGACCTTATTGCAACTGAATACTCCTAACCTAACTAAAGGCATCGCGGGTTGATGCCTTCAGCGATCCAAGGGGGAGTAATGTGTGCAAGGGAAGCTGCGCGGTCGGCTATTTACGGAAACTATCAGGCCGGGCTTTACTGCTCGCACGCAACGCTGCTCGTTAAGTGAATTTGTGAAAAGGATGAAACTTTTGTCAGACGAAAGTTTCATCCTTTTTCATTTTATCCTGTGCCCGCGAGTATGGGCAGGCGCAGATCAACTTGAACGGCGCGCGGAGTAGAGTTGAGAAATTATATAACCACGGGAGGTATTCAAGTGAAGAAGAGTATTGTCATCAACGGCTCGCCTGAAGAGCTATACCAATTCTGGCACGACTTCGAGAATCTGCCGCGCTTTATGAAGCACCTCGAATCCGTCCGGGTGACAGGCGACAAGCGTTCGCACTGGGTGGCGAAAGCTCCCGCCGGAACGAACGTGGAATGGGACGCAGAGATTACCGAAGACCAGCCAAACGAGCTGATCGCGTGGCGGTCTCTGGAAGAATCAGATGTGAGGAATTCAGGTTCTGTGCGTTTCGAGCGTGCGCCGGGCGGACGCGGCACAAGAGTCACTGTGGAGCTTGAGTACGACCCGCCGGGCGGAGTGATCGGCGCGGGCGTGGCAAAGCTCTTTGGCGAAGAGCCTGAGCAGCAGATATACGACGACTTGCGCTGCGTCAAGCAGGTGATTGAGACGGGCGAGGTTGTTATCTCCGAAGGCACTGTGTGGAGCAACGGCGTTTTAACTCAACGTCCGGCGCAGCCTCTTGCAAACGATGAGATCAAACAACAAGGCGCAGGCCGATAGCGCAAGCAGTTCGCAAGTGACTACGGCTTCGGTAATGCTCGTTAATTTTATAAAGGGGGAAAGTAATGAAAGCTAATTGCTGGTACGGCAAGCACGACATGCGGGTCGAAGAGGTGCCCGATCCGAAAATTCTTAACAAGCGAGATGCAATCGTAAAGATTAGCTCAACGGCTATCTGCGGCTCTGACCTGCACCTCTATAACGGCTTCATGCCGACGATGGAGAAAGGCGACATTCTGGGCCACGAGTTCATGGGTGAGATTGTCGAGACAGGAAGCGAAGTAAAGAATCGTAAGGTTGGCGACCGCGTTGTGGTCTCCTTCCCAATCTCCTGCGGCAACTGCTTCTTCTGTAAGGAAGAGATGTACTCGCTCTGTGAGAACACAAACCCGAATGCGTGGATGGCGGAAAAGCTGTTCGGGCATTCACCCTGCGGCATCTACGGCTACTCGCACCTGACGGGCGGATACGCTGGGGGTCAGGCAGAGTATGCGCGCGTGCCTTTCGCGGATGTCGGAACCATCAAAGTTCCCGCAGGCATACCTGATGAGCAGGTGTTGTTTCTTTCAGACATCTTTCCGACAGGCTACATGGCTGCGGAAATGTGCGACATCAAGCCGGGCGATACCATTGCCGTCTGGGGTTGCGGCCCTGTCGGGCAGTTCTCAATCCGCAGCGCTTTTCTGCTCGGAGCGGAGCGCGTCATCGCCATTGACCGTTATCCCGACCGCCTACAGATGGCCGCAGACGGAGGCGCAGAGACAATCAATTACGAAGAGGCCACCGTCTCCGACGCTTTACTTGAGATGACAGGAGGGCGCGGGCCTGATTCTGTCATTGATGCTGTAGGGATGGAGGCGCACGCACACGGCATCACCTACGCCTACGACCGCGTGAAGCAGGCCATGATGCTTGAGACGGACAGGCCCATCGCCCTGCGTGAAGCGATTATGTGTTGTCGCAACGGCGGCAACGTCTCTGTCATCGGCGTCTATGGCGGATTCATAGATAAGTTTCCGATGGGTTCTTTTATGAACCGCAGCTTGACGATGAAGACAGGGCAGGCGCACGTCCAGCGTTACTGGGGAAAGCTGCTGGAAAAGATTGAGAACGGAGAGATAGACCCAAGTTTCGTCATCACGCACCGGATGCGGCTTGACGAAGCACCCAAAGGCTTCGACATCTTCAACAACAAGGAAGACAACTGCATCAAGATCGTCTTGAAGCCCTGAGCCTTAGTACAGTAGGACTCACCGCAGAGACAGCGCAGAGATAGCGCAGAGATAGCGCAGAGAAAAGCATTCAACCTCTCTGCGTAAACTC
>JBAWGU010000275.1:0-1611 GCA_049593215.1 Pyrinomonadaceae bacterium | reverse complement strand
CGCGGAGACCGTCGCCACATTCAAGACAACGATCTCTACGCGCTGCGCCAGACGCTCACAACCTATTTGAATGTCGAGATGGCTGCGACGGAAGAGATGTTAAAGATTACGCTCGAAATTCAACCCGACGCCGTCACCCTCGTTGCGGAAAAGCCTGACGAGATTACTACGGAAGGCGGCATGGACGTTCATGCAAACCTGAGCACGGTGCGCGCCTTCGTCAGCCGCCTGAGAGAAAACGGCATCATGAGCAGTCTCTTCATAGACCCTGATCCGCAGCAGATTGAAGCGGCGCGCGAAGTCAACGCGCAACAGGTAGAACTCTGCACAGCCGTCTATGCCAACGCTACGCTCGGCGGACGCGCAGCCCATCCCGAACATGCCATGCAGGCCGCGCACGAGCTAAGACGCCTGAGAGAAGCCGCCACGCTCGCCTCGCAGTACGGACTAAGAGTCGCCGCAGGCCACGGCCTCACCTATCGCAACGTCACGGCCCTCGCCTCTGTCCAGGAGATTACCGAATACAACATCGGCCACAACATCGTCGCGCGCGCTATCTTCATCGGATTAGAGAACGCCGTGCGCGAGATGCGCGAGGCAATCTTTAACGGCCAGAAATAGAGTTGGAATTTCGACAGGCTCTTTGATGCAGACTATTGAAGATTTACAAAAAGAGGCGCTGGCAGCCGCGCAAAGCTGGCTGGCTTATGTTGACGGCAGCGACTTTGATGAAAGTTGGAATCACGCCGCGAGCCTCTTTAAGTCAGTCGTCTCTCAGGAGCAGTGGCGCGCGTCGCTCGAAGCAGCACAGAAGCCTCTGGGCAAAGCAGTCTCACGCTCGTTTAAATCCGCACAGTACGCAGAAGAATTGCCGGGCGCACCGGACGGAAAATATTTCGTCATAGAGTATGAGACCGCTTTTGAGCAGAAGAAGCGCGGCGCGGAAACTGTGGTCTTGATGATGGGCCAAGACGAGCTGTGGCGCGTCTCCGGCTACTTCATCAAATAGCCGGAGTCGCAAGGCCGCCTGTTTTCTCACCTGTAACCATCTCAGCAGGGGAAACGGCTTTGCGCGCCGCCGTCGCACACAGCAGGCTTAACTACAATTCCTACGACCACCACTGCGGCTGCCACCGCGCCTAAGATTATCCACGTCCGACTGGAAAGACCGCCGCCCTGCTTCTTCACCTGCGATACGTCTGCGTATGCCACTGTTTTGGATACGCCGGTTTTCTGGTCCATGACAGTGAAGGTATCCTGTCCGGCTTCGCTGATGTAGCCTTTCACCTTTGTGTTGTCGCGCAGCTTAACTTCAACGCGAGCGTCTTTGCCCGTCCCTTGTTTTAACACGTCGGTGCGAGACTTCTCTGTGAACTGATCTTCTCTTCCCGTTTGAGCATGAGCTAACTGGAATCCGAGCGCTGTTGAAATGAGTATTCCAGAAATGATTATTGCAACTGTTCTTTTAAGCAAAACTAATCTCCTCTTAGTTTAATTCGAAACCCTTTTCCTTCTTAAGCAATGAGTATTCCACTGCTTGATAAGCGGGTATAGATGCGTCTTACGCAGGTATTGTTGGCTGGCCGGGTAATTTTCAGGCCGGATTAAAGC
>JBAWGU010000274.1:0-13689 GCA_049593215.1 Pyrinomonadaceae bacterium | reverse complement strand
CTCACGGACGATGCGGGCAGGGACAAGCCCTGCCCCTACAACTCGTTCGGTTGTTCCGTTGCTGAATCAAGCATCGGGACGTTGATGCCTTTCTCTCTCGCCGTTTCAACAGCTTCTTCGTAGCCCGCGTCAACGTGGCGCGCGACGCCGAGGCCGGGATCGTTTGTGAGCACGCGATTGAGTCTCACAGATGCCGCGTCTGTGCCGTCTGCAACGGACACTTGCCCTGCGTGAAGCGAATAGCCAATGCCGACGCCGCCGCCGTGATGAAACGAGACCCAGCTTGCGCCGCTCGCTGTGTTGAGCAGCGCGTTTAAGATGGGCCAATCTGCGATGGCATCAGAACCGTCTTTCATCCCTTCCGTTTCACGAAAAGGAGACGCGACAGAACCCGTGTCGAGATGATCGCGGCCAATCGCAACGGGAGCTTTCAAATCTCCGCGCCTGACCAGATCGTTAATCGCTTCGCCCATCTGCGCGCGTTCGCCGTAGCCGAGCCAACAGATGCGCGCGGGCAGTCCTTGAAACTGCACGCGTTCGCGCGCAAGCCTGAGCCAGCGATTGAGCGTCGTGTCATCTGGAAAGAGTTCGAGCGCGAGGTCGTCAGTCTTGCGTATGTCTGAGGCTTCGCCTGAGAGCGCGACCCAGCGAAATGGTCCTTTGCCTTCGCAGAAGAGCGGGCGAATGTATTCCGGCACAAAGCCCGGAATCTCGAAGGCGTCTTTGCATCCGGCATCAAAAGCCTGCTTGCGTATGTTGTTGCCGTAATCAAAAGCGATTGCGCCGCCCGCTTTAATCACAAGCATCGCTTCGACATGCCGCGCCATTGATTGCATCGAGCGTTCAATGTAAGCGTGCGGGTCGCGCTCTCGCAGCTCGCTCGCTTCTTCGAGGCTCAATCCCGCAGGCACGTAGCCGTTGAGCGGATCGTGCGCGCTCGTCTGGTCTGTGACAGCATCAATCTCAACGCCGCGACGCACCAACTCAGGCAAGACTTCCGCGCAGTTGCCTACCAAGCCGACTGAGACTGCGCGCTTCTGCTCGCGCGCGTCTTCGCAAATCTGCAAAGCTTCGTCAAGCGAGAGCGCGAGGCGATCACAATAGCCCGTGCGAACGCGACGCTCTATGCGTGCGGGGTCAACGTCAATGCCCAGAAAGACCGCGCCGTTCAGAGTCGCCGCGAGCGGTTGCGCGCCGCCCATGCCGCCCATCCCGCCGGAGACAAGGAGCTTGCCTTCGAGCGAGCCGCCGAAATGTTTATCAGCCATCGCCGCGAAAGTCTCGAACGTGCCCTGCACGATGCCCTGCGTGCCAATGTAAATCCAACTGCCCGCAGTCATCTGCCCGTACATCATCAAGCCCTTGCGTTCGAGTTCGTGGAACTGCTCCCAGTTGGCCCACGCGCCGACGAGATTTGAGTTTGCGATGAGCACGCGCGGCGCATACTCGTGCGTTTTGAAAACCGCGACAGGCTTGCCCGACTGGACCAGCAGCGTCTCGTCCATTTCGAGCTGCTTCAACTCGCGCACGATTGCCTCGAACGCCGCCCAGTTGCGCGCAGCCTTGCCCGTGCCGCCATAGACAACCAAATCTTCAGGACGCTCCGCCACCTCCGGGTCAAGATTGTTCATCAGGCAGCGCAGCGCAGCCTCTTGATGCCAACCCTTGCAATTAAGCTGCGAGCCGCGCGGTGCGCGTATGACTTTCGGTGAACTCATGAGTGCTCCGACAAATTATTTTAGAGTCCGGCTTTTGATGAGTAACTTAATAGCAGAAAAGTGTGCGAAGCGCGAAGCGGAGAAAAGCTGTCAGTTGTCCGTTGTCCATAGTCAGTTGTTTTGAATGTGACCCGCGTTGAGCGATTCAGAGACCGGTACTCAAATTCGTCTTCACATACAACTGACTACGGACAACGGACAAAGAACAGTTCTTTCTTCAACCTTCCGCCTTGCTCTTCGGCGGTTCTGTGATGTCGAAGCGTTTGAACTCGCCCGTGGCGCTGCCTGTGCGAACTCGCTGGCGCGCTTTTTGTGCGCGGCGAGAGGCGCGGCGCGTGGTCTGGGCGACGCGCGAGAGTCCTGTCATGCGTCCGAAGGTGCGTAGGGAAAATTGATGGCGCGGCAAGACCTCGCCTGTCGCTTCTCTCAGCCGCACGGTAACGATGGCGAAGATCAAAAGCGCAGCATTGAAGACGACACCGAAGACGAAGATGAGCCAGCCGGGAATGAAGCTGCCGACAGAGGCGCGCGCGATGAACTCTTGAAAGTTGAGTGCTGGCTGCGGGTGCAGATAGACCTTCAAGTTCCAACTCAATGCGAGCAGCAAAAATATCCAGAGGTAGTTGCGGCGCAAGCGTCTTCCGACAGCCTCCCACTCGCTGATCGTGAAGTGCGGCGTCATCAAATCCGAAGCGAGATGCTCAGCCCACTGCTGGTCCATCGTCGTCGGCGTCAGCAACTGCGCGAAGTAGCCCGTCTCAAGCACTCTCACGCGGCTCGACCAGATTTCGTAGTAGCGATAGCGCCGCGCTTCCATGAAGAGAAAATAGGCGACGAGCACGGAGTTGATGATGATGACGAAATGCGGGTTGGAGGGCGAGCTAAAGGCGAAAGAGAGCGTTGCGCCCGCAGTGATCACGGCCCAGTTTGTCGTCGTGTCCAGACGATTGCGCCAGGTGTTTGAGCGTTGCACCTCGCCGCGATAGAAATGGATCATCGCGGTGTTGAATTCTGCGGGAGAGAGTTTGCGAAGCGTCGCACCCAGATTGGGCGCGGCGGTCTTGTCTATGTTCGGGACGACCGAGCGGTCTATGTTGGGGATGACGGTGCGCTCGATTGAATCGCGCTCGCGCTCCGGGAGTATGGGCGGACGTAAGCGACCTGATGTTCTTTCGCCACTGATGAGAGAGCCTGTGCCCGTTCTTGGCCGTGACTCGCTTTTCATGTTCGACTCTATCTCTGCTCCTCACTTGCCGGAAGACTTGGCCGCACGCGTCTTCGATGCCGCCCCAGATAATAGCACGCCCTTGCTCGTAAGGTTTATCAAACCTGCGCGCATCCCTGCGAGACAGTAGATGCCGGCGTAAGCGGCCCACTCGCCCCAACGCGAACGAGCGAAAGCGCGTATCTCGCGCTCTGTCATCGCCCGGCCCTCGTTGTAATACTTCACCACGAAATTGCGGAAAGCAAGATCACCGGCAGGAAACACATCAGTCCTTCCGAAGTAGAGCATCAAAGCCCATTCCGCAGTCCAACGCCCGATACCGCGCAGGCTGACGAGTTGCTCGATAATGCTTTCATTGTCTGCGCGGTTCAATTCCTCTTCGTCAATCCTTCCGCCGCAAACGCTTTGAGCGAGTTCGATGATGCTCAAAGCTTTTGAGCCTGAGCAACCGAGCGCGCGCAGCTCTTCAATGCTTGCCCGCGCCAACCTTTCGGCTTTCGGAAAAGCATGAAAGGTTTCCGCGCCTGCGCTTAACCGCTCGCCAAACTTTTCGACGAGACGACGTTTCAAAGTCATTGCCACAAGGGTTGAGATTTGCTGCGAGAGAATCGAGACAGTCAGAGCCTCAAAGAGCTTCGGCCAGCGCGCTATGTGCAGCCCGCGATGCGCCGCTTCAAGCTCACTCATCAACTTATCGCCTGCGACACGCGCACGAAATTTCCTGAGGTCGTGATCCGTGCTGAAGATATGTTGGACCAGACGGGCAGCCTGCTCCTTCTCAACCCTGTTTGCGCCGCTGCCTCGCTCGAACGAAGCGACAAGCAGAGGCCGCATGAGAGTGCCGCGCGACCGGACATTCAAGAGGTGTAAATGTTTTTGGAAATGAAACGCGCGGGCGTAGCGGCCTTCGGAAAAAGTGTCAACGGTTTCTGTCTCCGTGTAGCGAAGAAAGCGCGCTGTCGCTTCAAAATCAAACGGCGCGCGCGGCAGGATTACGATTTCCATATTGCCTTGCAGTGTCGCTCAATCCCTCCGTGCGCGTCAAAGTCGCTTCGCTTGACACGCCCTCTGACGCGCCCCTATATTTCTACTTTGCGCGGACCAGCATTAAAGTTCTCTGTATGATCGAAGGCGCGGAAAAAGATGCAGACGCGCACTGGATGCGCCTGGCTTTAGCGGCTGCGCGCGAAGCGGAAGAGCGCGGCGAAGTTCCCATCGGCGCGGTGCTCGTTGCAGATGAAAAGCTTTTAGCCGTCGCCGGAAATCGCACGCGAACTGATTGCGACCCGACGGCCCATGCAGAAATTATCGCGCTGCGCGAAGCTGCAAAGGCCGCAGGGAATTACAGGCTCACGGATGCGGTTGTCTATTCCACGATTGAGCCATGCGCGATGTGCGCGGGCGCGCTCGTGCAGGCGCGAGTCCGCAGATTAGTTTACGGCGCGCGAGACGAACGCGCGGGCGCAGTTGACACGCACTTTCGCATCTGCGCTTCCAGCTCTTTAAATCATCAAATCATCGTCACGTCCGGCGTGCTCGAAGAAGAATGTAGAATTATTATGCAAGATTTCTTTCGCGCCAGACGGACTGAAAAGCAGGGATGAGGGCAAAGGGATGAGGGATGAAAAGGATTGAGTGAGCGATTCAACAGAATCAACTGCTCAATGCCTTTCATCCCTCATCCCTCTGCCCTTTTCGGAGAGGTCGCATAGTGGATTAGTGCACCGGTCTCGAAAACCGGAGTGGTCTTACGGCCACCGTGGGTTCGAATCCCACCCTCTCCGCCACATCTTTTTCAAGCTCAATCGTTTAGAGCGTTGATGTTTTCTTTACTGCTCACGCGCCTCGCACCACTTGGCGCGAAGTTGGCGTGCCCTCCAGAATGGCGTTCTTACCCTCCTCCAGACTATCGACTGCGTTCCTAAGTCTCTTCGGGACACCGTGCGCGTAACCCCGCGTGACCTTAGTGTTGCGGGTCTCGCCCGGCGTGGTCGAGTGACCCAACAGGTCAGCGATGTCGTACTCGTGGACGTTCGCCGCCCGGAGCCTCGTGGCAAAGGTGTGCCGGAGGTCGTGGAAGTGAAAGTCGCCGATCCCTGCCTCCTTGACCGCCCGCTCGAAACAGACCATCAACTGGCGTCTCTTCCTTCCCGTGCGCGTCGAGTCGAAGATCGGCTCGTCGTCAGGCGCGTCCTGCCGCAGGCACTTCAGGATTGCAAGCGCCCGCGCAGTTAAGGGTATCAAGCGCGGCTTGTCGTTCTTGGTTTTCATGACGAAGATGAGCTTGTCGAACTCATCTACATCTGCCCACCGGGCGTTGAGCAACTCGCCCAGCCGCATCCCCACCTCTAGGTCTAACTCCGCGAGCGCGACAACATGCTCGCCGTAGACGGCCAGAGCCTTCATCAACCTCTCCTCTTCATCGTCCGAATACTGATTCAAGTAGCGCTGTCTGGGCTCAGGCTCTCTCAGGCGTTTGACCCTCGACATCGGGTTGCCATCCACGATGCCGTTTTCATATGCCATCGAGAGGACGCGCGAGAGCACCTGGAGGTAGCGATTGACGGTTGCCGGGGAAAACGGGCGCTTGTACCTGCTGTCGGACTTACGCGTCTCACTCTTGAACTTCTCGATGAGCATCGGCGTGATGTCTCTTATCGCCCGTTGGCCAAAGAACTCTTTGAGCTTCTCCGCCCGTTGCTCGTCGTCCTTCCAACTCCGCTTGTTCTCACGCGCCCAAGGTCGGAACACGCCGTCGACGAAGTCCGAGAAACGCGTGACGGCGGACGCGCGGTTGTATTTCCTGTCAAAGATCGCTTGCTGGATCTGTATCTCGACCTGCTCGGCCTGCTTCTTCGTGCGGGCCTCCGGTACAGACTCCTTGACGTAATGACCGCGAAGCGAGAACTCGACCACCCATGTGCCGCGCTCCCAATTCGGGTCGTTGGGTTTGATTCGCTTACCGTTGAAGCGTTTGTAGACTGCCATTTTTCTCTCTCCTGGTGATGGCAGCCGTCAAAGCATGACGGAGCATATCACAAGGTGTTTAGACGGGACAGATTTAGCTTGCCCGCTTCTCCACGATCTTCATCTCGTGATGTCTCTTATCCCTTTGCCGCGCGGCTTCTTCTCTCGCCCACCGGTCCACCTCTTCACGATGATAACGACGCATCTCGCCCATTGACGCACACGGCAGCGGATGTTCATTCTCCGGTCGGGCAGTCCATTTGCGGATTGAATGTACAGTGATCTCGCCGTTCGGTGTCCGTAGCTGCCAATACTCCGCCAGTTGCTTCTCAGTCATCCAGACAGGTGGTGGCGCAATCTGCTTCAACTTTTCGGACACTACTCTGGGCAGTTTCTCCTCAAGCTGATTATGGATATGTTGGTTAATGAGAGATTCGATTGTGATTGGCTCGTTCATCCCCTTTACTCCTCAGTCTAGCCCAGGCTGTCAGGGTGTATACCTATACATCCAAGCCCACCTCAGAATCGGCAGCGATTAGCTCCCGCTTTCCGGTTGAGTCGCTCGGCCTGTTCGAAGTCAGCTTCCGCGCCTAAGGAGAAGGTGTGCAGAATTCGTTAGACGTAAATATCTGAGTACACCTCTAGCCTCACTCTGGACTTGGTAGCGCTCTGCTAAAAGGTATGCGATTGATAAACGCTACCTCAACAGTGCGACACTGATCTAAATCAGAAGCGAGCGACCTAGCAGTTATTTGTTATGGAAGTTCTTCATGGGCGAGCTTATCTGGCGAGAAAATTTCCTTGTTGATCTCGTCAGGAAAAGACAGGATCAGAAAGGCACAGTTCTATTAATAGAATTGCACTCGCCAGATTTGGCTCCAGCTATGTGACTGAGCTGAAGAACGGGTTCTAGCGCGCCTACCGAGGTACGCTAGGATAGTGGGTAACAACCATATATTTTCAATGCAGAACAGCTTCCAGAAAATGTTTGGGCAATAACATCGTTGACTAACCAAGCGATGGCCTTCAGCGTTTGAACGCGAAGTACACTGCCCCCAACGATCCTTAGCGTGTAAGAAACCACGTAATTCCACTTGATTGACTCGCGGAAGAATATAAAGGCGAAGGCGGTAAATACGACTGGAATAATGCACTCTTGCATAATCTTCAGTTGGGTCAGCGTGAATCGTCCTTAGCCCAAGCGGTTAGCCGGAACCTGAAAACCGTACTCGAAAAAGGCTATTCCCCAACTCAGGAGGATGGCGGTCACCAGCGGACGACTCCTGTATTTCAGGTGGCCGTACCAATCAACTGTCATGAAGACGTTAGAAATAATCAGCAAGCAAACAGGTTTCATCGGGCCACCCCTTGTCCAAGGTTGTCATTCGCCGTGTACTATCAAAATTAAAGTTTATTATAGGTTGGAAACAACGAGTATGTCCGCCGCTATATCGTAGTGACTTGGGATGAGGTGCGTCTTACTATGTTATTGCCCTTGTTAGGCTCTCAGCGCGTGATGTCAAGTGCGTCAGGATTCTCGAACGACATCTCACCCCTGTTAGGTTGTCATTTATATACATTATTTGAAAGTCAGATAAGAGTTCTTACACCTCCTTTTCATCACTCTTATCGGAGGCTGCCTTTCTTTGTTGATGCTGCTTCTGCTCTTTGCGATCATGCCAGCTTGCTATCCCCCACCCGATTGCGAGAAGAGTGACGAAGATGATCGTCCAAATCTGGCCCATAAGTTTTAACTCTCATCCTCCGTCTCAATACCCTTAATGCTTGAGGTGATATGGCACGCTGGTCACAATCACGCCCTGCTTGAACAGCAATGCCCCTTTGAGCATTAGCGAGCTTTGGTTGTGCAGAATGTGTTGCCACCACCTAGCGGGGATGAATTCAGGGAGCACGACCGTGATCATTTCGTCGTCGCGTTGCCGCGCGAGCCTGTTGATGTAGCGCAGCAGGGTGCGCGTCAGTTCGCGGTACGGTGACGGCAGCACTACCAGTTGCACGCCTGATCCCCATTGCTCCCATTTCTCGCGCAGCTTGGCCGTCGTATCTTCCTCGAAGTCAACGTAAACGGCCTGCACGTTGCCCGGTGAAATTGATTTGGCGTATTGCAGGGCGCAGAGAACGCCGCGATGGATGCCGGAGATAGGGACAATGACAGTGTGCCTGATTGGGGTTAACTGCTCCAACCCTTCGGTCGAGAGTTGCTTCGCCACTCCGGCGTAGTGCTTGTGGATGGCGCGGAACATGAGTACAAGCAAAGGAATGACGACAACCACGATCCACGCCCCGTGAATGAACTTGGTGGCGATGAAGACACAGAGCACGATGGCTGTAGCGACAGCGCCGACGGCGTTGATGACGATGGATTTCTTCCAGTGCGAGCTTTCTGTGACTTCATCGGTGACGAAGGTCGGTCCGCGCGTCTCAGACGCCGCCAGTTCTACATCAGGTAAAGCTTGCGAGTCGTCATCGCTCCCGTTGAAGAGTGCTCTGCCTTTAAGCTGTTCAGGCGAATCAGGCTTCCCCGCGCGCCCTTGAGTACGCTCTTTGAGCCAGTGACGGACCATGCCTGATTGTGAGAGCGTGAAAGAGAGGAAGACACCGACGGCATAGAGCGGAATCAGACGGCTCGTGTCGCCGCCGAAGGCAATCACGAGAATGCTGGAAAACAGAGCGAGGATAATGATGCCGTTAGAGAAGACCAGCTTGTCGCCGCGATTGGCGAACTGTCGCGGCAAGAAGCGGTCGCGCGCAAGCAGGCTTGCGAGGCGCGGGAAGTCTGCGAACGAGGTGTTGGCTGCCAGAATGAGAATCAGCGCCGTCGTGATTTGCACGACGTAGTAGAACCAGCCGATTGGTCCTGTAAAGATGATGCGCGCAAACTGCGAGATGACAGTCTCGTTTTCATGTGGATGTACGCCGTAGAGATATGCCAGCACGCTCGTGCCAAGAAACATCACCGTCAGGAGCACGGCCATCCAGACGAGCGTCGTCGCGGCGTTCTTTGCCTCCGGCTTCTTAAAAGCGGGCACGCCGTTCGAGATTGCTTCAATGCCTGTCAGAGCAGCGCACCCGTTCGAGAAAGCTCCGAGTATCAGAAAGAGTGTTAGAGGCTGAAGCTTATACCCTTCGGCAGTCTTAATCTCTTCCGGGCCGGGGACGGGCGCGGCTCCTCCGTAGTTGTAGTAATAGAAGAGGCCGTAACCGATCATGAAGAGAAAGCTGAAGAGGAAAGCGTAAGTCGGAGTGGCAAAGATCGCGCCCGACTCGCGCACGCCGCGCAGGTTGGCGATGGCAATGAAGGCGATGCAGATCAGGCAGAGCAGAACTTTATGGTGGTCCAGCCAAGCGTAGCGTGTCCCCTGCACCATTGATGTAATGGCTGCCACGCCTGCGGCGATAGAAACCGAAACAGTGAGCACATAATCTACGAGCAGGGACGCGCCTGCGACGAGGCCCGGCGTGATGCCGAGATTCTCTTTCGCGACGATGTAAGCGCCACCGCCCGACGGGTAAGCGTGAATCGTCTGGCGGTAACTGGCGGCGACGATGGCGAGCAGCAGGGCGATGCCGATGGAGATGGGCACAACATAATGAAAAGCATAAGCCTGCCCGTAGGCGACTGCGACCGCCAGCACGAGCAGGATTTCTTCCGTCGCGTATGCGGTAGAAGAGAGCGCGTCGGAAGAGAAAACGGCCAGCGCAGTTTTCTTCGAGAGACGCTCGTGTGCAGCCTGTTCCGTCCTAAGTGCCCGACCAATGATGAAACGCTTGAGTTCTGCCGCCATGACTGTTGTTCCTCCCTGATATATTCATCTTGTCTTGACAACTCCTTATTGACTTACTAACGAAGCTCTCGAAATCTTTAACTCTACGCTTCGCTCACACCTCTTATTTAGCGCCTTCCCAGCGCGCCGCAATCGGCAACTCGTCACGATCCACGTCTTTAACCGTGAGCTTTCTGGTCGGGGGAACCTTTCCCTCATTCCATAAGTAATCGCTCAAGATGCGTTGGGCCTGTGTGGTCCAGAAAGAGCTATCCGGGGGCAGTCGCCGCTTTGTCATGCGCTCGACGTACCCGATTGCTTCCTCATCTATTTGCACCAGCACTTCATGCTCCTCACCACCGGGGCTTTTCACAGTGAAGCGGCGCTCGTCCGGCGCTTGTTGCGTGTCTTCGGACTCTAAAATGGTGAAGCCGTTCATCGTGATGGTTTGTATGATTGGCCTCGCAGAGATTTCCCGCGAAGGGGGAGCAGTAGTGGACATGGACACAGGCGGCTGTTTGGAAAGAGCAGCGGCCACGGCGTTACGCAAGATTTCTGGCGTCATAGGCTTGCGCACAAAGTCTGTCGCGCCCAGCTTCATCGCGTCCACCGCAAGTTCAATCGAAGCGTAGGCCGTCGCCATGATGACGCGCGCATCCCCGCGACGCTGCTTGATATATTGGAGCGTTTCGAGGCCGTCCATACCCGGCATCCTCTGATCAAGGAGAACCGCGTCCCAACTCGCCCCGTCGCCAAAGGCTTCCAGTCCCTGTTCACCGTCGCCCGCCTCGCCAACTTCGTACCCGGCGGCCTCCAGCGTGAGGCGCGTCACCCGGCGTATGTTCTCTTCGTCGTCAATGATTAAAATTCGTTTAGCCATTTCTTCAATTACCTGCTTTCGATACAGACCTAATTGCTATTGGCAGAGTGAAGGTGAAAGTTGTGCCGCGCCCCACTTCCGATTGCACGCTAATCTGCCCGCCGTGCGCTTCGACGAGCGACTTCGAGATGGCAAGCCCCAACCCCGCCCCGCCTGTCGCCGCCCCCGGAACCTGCACGAACTTGTCGAAGATGTGCGGTAGGTATTCCGCAGGGATGCCGCTTCCGGTGTCACAGACTGAGACGACCACGTGGGCATCACGTCGCTCTGCGCTAATCTTGATTTCGCCGTGCTTGGTATAACGGATGGCATTGATGACGAGGTTGCTGATCACGCGCTCAATCTGCGTGCGGTCAACCTCAACCTGCGGAAGGTCAAGAGGAGCATCAACGCGCAGCTCCAGACCTTTTGTTTCCACCTGCGGGCGCAACTCTTCGGCAACAGTAGCGATCAGGTCACGCGCGCGAACAGGAGCGAGTTGTGGCTGGCTCTCACCCGCCTCAATCTTGGAGAGGTCTAGGAGGTCTCGCATCAACTTATCCAGACGCTCGCAGTCCTGGCGGCAAGCCTGAAGCACTTCCGATTGTTTATCACTCAATTCTCCGAGCGCGCCTTCGAGCAAGAGATGCACGCCCATCTGCACGCTCGTTAGGGGCGTGCGTAATTCGTGCGAAGCGGTGGCAATAAACTCGGACTTGAGGCGATCAATCTCTCTCAGGTGCGTGATGTCTTCGAGCAGCGTGACGGCTCCGAGCAGGTGCTTCTCGCCATCGCGCATTGGCGTCGTGCGCAAACGAAACGAACGCTGCGAACCATCCACAGCAAGAGGTAAAACGGAAGCTGCGCCTTCACCTGCAACTGGACGCTGCGAGCGTAGAGCTTCGGCAACGGCCCCGGCGATGAGCGTGTCGCGGGCGATTTCACCGACGTGCTTGCCCGCGTTCTCTCTCTCTGATCCGAAAATCTCTTCCGCCGCCGGGTTGAGTTTTGTCACGCACCCTTCGGCATCCGTCACGATGACAGGATCGTAGAGAGAATCTATCGCCGCTTCCGTCGTCTGCTGTGCGACGAAGAGTTGGCCCATGTCAGAGCGGCGCAGTTGACGTATGCGCTCGGCCATGCGGTTGTATTCGGCGGCGAGCACGCCAACCTCATCATGCGAAGTGACTTCCACTTTCGCATTGAGGTCTCCGCCTGCGATCCTTGAAGTCGTCGCCGTTAGTTGTCGTAGCGGCTCGACGATGCGATTGGCAAGGAAGAAGGCCAGAGCAAGTCCGGCAGCGACCAGCACAGCAGCGATTAGAAGTGTGAGATAAAACCAACGGCGAGCAACTCCACTGGCGGCTTCGGACTTGGCGAGCATCGCGCGCTGGTTAAGCTGCAAGAGGTGATCGCAGTCGGCGCGCAATTTATTGAATTGCGGTTCGAGCCTTGTGAAATACTCGCTGCGCTCTTCTGACTCTTCACTTCGCACGCCGGAATTTGTTGCCTGAGCATTACTCTCTGTCGCATTCACTCTCGTTAGAAAAGCATCGAACATCCGGTAGTAAGCATCGCGGTCGCGGGCGATGGTCTCGATGACTTCAGGCTCGCCCGGCTCTGTGATGTTATTCGCGGCCTTCTGAAAGTTCGCATCAAAACGCGCGCGGTGCTCGCGCATCTGCGCTTCGGCACGATCACGCGCGCCGAGCAGAGCGAAGACAGCCGCCGAATCCTGTCGCTCAAGACTCTCTTTCATCTCCTGCGCGGCAATCACCGAGTCATAGTTGTTTGAGATGATGCGCCGCGAGACATCGCCCATCTCTCTGAGCCGCCACGCGCTCCACCCGCCCAGCACAACCAGCGCGGCGACGAAAACCAGATAACTTGCTAAGAGTTTCGTGCGTAAGCTCATAACAAAATGCCGAAGTCAGGAGTCAGAATTCAGAAGCCAGAAGGAAGAGCTAAAACCGTTTTTATTTGATTTCCTTTTCTTCTGACTCCTGACTCCTGACTCCTGACTCCTGACTAAGTGGCACAACGTGTACGGTCGCGTCGCGCACTTCGTCCAAAAAACGGTTAATCACAGAGCCATGCAAAAGAATGTCCCAGCGCGAGCGTGATGACTGGCCGAAGACGACGTGTGTGATGCCTTCACGCCGCGCAAAATCAATCAGGGCATCCGCCACGCGTCGCGCCTTGAGTTTGGCTACCTTCGCGCCAAGTTCTTCGGCGAAGCGTATGTTTTCCTGCAATGCCGCATAATCTCCCGGCTTAATCCTTCCGAGTTCCTCGCGCGGCGTCTCGACATAAACGGCGAACCAGTCTCCGGCCAGTCGCCCGGCGATGCGCGACCCCATACGCAGTAGTTTCTTAGCGCTCCCGCGCGAGGCCATGCAGACCATCACCTTCTCTGGAATGACTGCCTGCGCAAGTCCTTCGCGCTCGCGGTAATCGTGCGCTTTGGTGGCTTGATCTGCGGCTACCTGTCGGAGCGACAACTCGCGCAGAGCCGAGAGATTGCCTTTGCGGAAGAAGTTGTTAAGCGACTGCTCAATCTTTTCGACGCCGTAAATCTTGCCCTGCCGGAGTCGCGTCCGCAGCGTGTCAACTGAGACATCAACGTTGACCACTTCGTCGGCTCGCCGGAGAAGATAGTCGGGGATGGTCTCGCGCACGCGCACGCCGGTCGTGCGCGCCACAGCATCGTTCAACGATTCGAGGTGCTGGATGTTGACGGCAGTGATGACTGAAATGCCTTCGCTAAGCAGATCGAGCACATCCTCGTAGCGTTTGCGATTCTTCGAGCTGGGGACGTTCGTGTGAGCCAGTTCGTCAACGATGGCGATAGCGGGACGGCGCGCGATGACAGCTTCGATATCCATTTCTTCGAGCGTCACGCCGCGATATTCAATGCGTCGCATGGGTATGCGCTCAAGATCGCCGACGAGCGCCGCCGTCTCCTCGCGCCCATGTGTCTCGACGACTGCGACAACGATGTCAACACCCTGTCGCTTGAGTTGATGAGCGTCTTCAAGCATCTGGTAGGTCTTGCCGACGCCGGGGGCTGCGCCGATGTACACACGCAGCCGCGCCTGCTCGCCCTCTTTGAGTTTGGCGAGCAGAGATTCAGGT
>JBAWGU010000273.1:0-10604 GCA_049593215.1 Pyrinomonadaceae bacterium | reverse complement strand
CGTTTTTAGATTGTATGAATCAGCAAGCCGTCTCTCAGCTTCGGCTCGAACCATGTTGATTTGGGCGGCATGATGCCGCCTGCGTCTGAGACTCTGAGCAGGTCGTCCATTGATGTTGGATACATGGAGAAAGCGACTACAGCTTTGCCTTCGTTGACTAAACGCTCAAGCTCATCAGTGCCGCGCATCCCGCCGACGAAATCTATGCGCTTGTCTGTGCGAACGTCCTTGATACCGAGAATGGGATCAAGCAGATGGTCCTGAAGCAGGCTCACGTCGAGCGATGCGACAGGATCAGTTGTGTCAGACGTTTCTGCGAGTGTCAGGCCGTACCAATGCCCGTTCAGATACATGCTCCATTGCCCGCGCGTTTCGGGTGAAGGCTTGCCCCAATCGGAGACGCGAAACTTCTGGCCCACGGCGGCGAGAAAATCCTGTTCGGACATTCCGTTCAGGTCGCGCACGACGCGATTGTAGGGGAGTATGTGCAACTGGTTTGAAGGGAAGATGACAGCGAGAAAGTAGTTGTACTCTTCATCGCCCATGAAAGCGAAGCTCTGCTCTTTGAGTTCGGCGCGCGAGCGGCTGGCGCTGGCGGCGCGATGATGCCCGTCGGCGATGTAGAGGAAAGGAACTTCCCGAAAAGCTTCGACGAAGCGCACGGCATCGGGGACGCGCCAGATTGTGTGTCGAATTCCGTCAGGGGCCGTGAAATCGTAGAGAGCTTCGCTGACGGTCGTCTCCATCACCATGTCGTCAACGGGGCGGCTCGCGCGGTAAGTTAAAAAGACAGGGCCGGTCTGCGCCCGCAGGACCATAATGTGGCGCGTGCGATCATCTTCCTTATCGCGGCGCGTGCGCTCGTGCTTGCGTATCAGGTCTTTGTCATACTCTTCGACGGAGCAGCAGGCGACGATGCCAATCTGCTCGCGCCCGTCCATGATTAAGCGATAGAGATAGATGCTCTCCGTCTCTTCGGTTTCGAGCGGGCACTCTTGCTTGAGCCGTTCAAAATTCTCTACGGCCTTGCCGTAAACCGAGTCGCTGTAGATGTCCGTGCCTTCGGGCAGATCAATTTCGGGGCGCGAGACGTGCAGGAAACTTAAGGGATTGTCAGCCGCGAGCGTGCGCGCTTCCTCCGTGTTGACGACATCATAAGGGACGCTGGCGACCTGTGCAGCTTTATCAACGGGCGGACGCAGAGCGCGGAAAGGTTTGATGACAGCCACTTGCTTTTCTCCTTCAAGGGTATCATTCAGCTTACAGCATTCAGCCATCAGCCACTAACTGCAAACCATCAATAGCAAATCTTGAATAGTGGTAGAACAAAAGCGAGGTCGGGGCGCGATTCAACCCCGATCAGTTTCCTTACTGAATGCTGATAGCTGACTGCTGTTTGCTTCTCTTAAGACTATCCGTTTGTGAGGCTGTTTGCCAAGTGCGGAAAGGCAGGGATGATGGGAAATGATGAATGCGGAATGATGAATGATGAATTAAAAGCTGACGGCAATTACTTCCGTCTTCCTCGTTTCTCGTTCATACTTGCTTTCAGGAAGGAGAATAAGATGAGCGGTTTGTCTGGTCTTGATTGTGTGCCGTGTCGCGGCGGTGTGCCGCCTCTGAATGGCGAAGAGATTGGCAGTTTGCTCAAAGAGGTGAGCGGGTGGGAAGCAGTTGACGAGCATCATTTGAGGAAGCGATACGAGTTCAAAGATTTCGCTGCCGCGCTTGAGTTCGTTAATCGTGTGAGCCAACTTGCGGAAGAACAGGGCCACCATCCTGACATCTCCTTTGGTTGGGGCTATGCGGAGATTACTATCTGGACGCACAAGATTGACGGGCTGACGGAGAGCGACTTTATCCTCGCTGCGAAGATTGACGAGTTATGAAGCGTCTGGCAACTCCACATCTCTTTCAAGCTCAATCTCTCATAATCTCTTCGTAAACTTGCTCTGTCCCCGCGACCATCCGTGCAAGGCTGAAGTGTTGGCTCACTCGCTGATAGGCTTGAGCAGCGAGGCTTTTGCGCTCCTCTTCATTTTCGATGAGCATGGTCATTGCTGCTGCTAAAGCTTCAATGTCGCCAACGGGAACAATCAGGCCGCCTGTGTTCTCTTCAATCAGTTCGCGCGCGCCTTCCGTTGCGGTCGAGATGACGGGCGTGCCGCTCGCCATCGCTTCGGCTATGGCGAGGCCGAAGGATTCCGTGCGCGAGGCTGAAACGAAGATTGCCAGCGCGTGAAGAAGCGGCGCAACGTCTTCGAGCCAGCCTGTGAAGTGTACGCGTGCGTTCAGGTCGAGTTCGTTGACCAGTTTTTTAAGCGACGCGAGATGCTCGCCCGTGCGCGAAGTGTCGCGTCCGGCAATGACGAAATCAACGTGAGCGTTGCGTCGCGCGACGACGGCGGCTGCGCGTAGGAAATCTTCCTGCCCTTTCAGACGATTAATCTCTCCGACCGTCCCAATCAACAGACGCTCCGGCGCAATCTGTAATCGCTTGAGATACGCTTCGCGTTTGAAGCCGCGCGCTTTCGCGTCAAAGCGGCTGAGGTCTATGCCGTTCGGGATGATAGTGATTTTGTTTGCGGGAAAAATGTTCTGCGCTTGAAGCGCGCGTGCGACTGATTGAGAGACGGCGATGATGCGCGAGACGTTTGAGAGCGTCACAGTGTGTATGCGACTGAGCGGGAAGAGAACGTGGCGCGTGATGACGAGCCGCGCGCGTTTGCTGCTTCTTGCGGCAAAGGAAGCGAGCGGATAATCGCGCGCCATGTGCGCGTGGACAATCTCTATCTCTCTTTGCCGCACGATGCGAGAGAGTTCGACTGCGCTCTTCGCGTCTAAAGCGTTCCGCAGCCGCAGCGCGTTTGTGCGCTCTCGCGGCAGCGTCTTGAGTTCTTCAATCAAAGGAGACTTCGGAGCGAGCGCGAGATGAACTTCGTGGCCGCGCTCATGCAGAGCATTCACCAAGTCGGCCAAGTGTCTTTCGCCACCGCCGAGCGCACGCGCCGAGCTGATCTGAAGAATCCTCACCACGAAAAAATAAAGGGGAAAAGAAGAGGGGTAAAAGGGGAAGAGGGGAAGAGGGGAAAAGGAAGAAGAGAAGATTGCTCATCAAGCTTGTTCTTCTTCCCTTTCCCCCTTTTACCCATTTCCCCTCTTCCCCCTTTCTTGACTTATGCTTTTACTATTGCGGACTCTTCGTAATGGGCCAGCAGGTCTGATGGGTCTTCGTAGATGGCGAGGCATCCGGCGGCGCGCAACTCTTCTTCGGGAAATCCGCCGCAGAGCACGCCGATGGTTCTCAGTTTTATCTTACCCGCAGCCTCCGCGTCGTAGGGCGTGTCGCCAATGACGATTGCTTCCGAAGGCTCAACATCGCCAAGCTCTTCGAGCGCGGCTTTGAAGATGTCCGGATGCGGCTTTGATTTCTCAGCATCGTCTGCCGACGTTTCTTCTTCAACGAGGTCTTCGATGTTCGCAATCTTCTTATAAACTTTTAATTCCTCTTCTTTAGCGGATGAAGCGAGCGCGATGCGTTTGCCGTCCGCTATGATTTTTTGAAAGAGTTCGCGCACAGAGGGAAAGGCGCGCACTCTCGGCAGGTAATCGCGCTTGAAAATCTTGCTGCGATACTCTTCCAACTCTTCGCCAAACTCTTCGAGTTTCTCTCTGGAGAAGAAGACGGGCAGCAACTGATCGCCGCCTTTCCCGATTTGATGACGAACCTGCTCGTAAGGAACGTCTTTGCCAAACTCTTTGAAAGCCTCTTTCCATGCCTGCGCGTGTAGATCAACGGAATCAACGAGCGTTCCATCAATATCGAAGATGACAGCTTTAATCATTAGTGAACTCCCCCGGTGGACGATGGACGATAGACCATAGACGATGATTCGTTGAAGATAAATGAAGCGGCGCTGTTAATTCACAACTGTGCATCGTCTATCTTTCTACCTTACAACAGAAGCGTCTCGCGTGTCTTCTCTGATTTGAAGGATGCTGAATGACTGTTCTAATCAGCATCGGTATATGAAGAACTGTTCGGCTTTCTCGTTCCGGTTTCATACGCGGCGGCGGGCCGTGTTGGAATCTCTTTTGACGAAGCTTGACGGAAGATAGCGCGGCTTTTTCAGTAATGACAGCGAGTTAAGAGTTTTCGGCGGAGAGACGCTCAAGCGTCGGCACAAGGTTTGCCATTAAGACGGGGCGTACAGGTATGTTCTTCCTCGCCGTTGAATGAAATTTTTTGAAGGAGCGAGACTGTTATGGCTAAGACAAAATTGGTGACCGGACTTTTTAAGACGCGCGTGGCGGCTGAGGCAGCCGTTGACGCGATCATCAAACGCGGCTACACGCGCGATGACATCAGCGTTTTGATGTCCGATGCGACAAAGAGCAAAGAGTTTGCGGTTGAGACCAGATCACATGCGGCGGACGGCGCTGGCATTGGCGGCGCGGTCGGCGGAGTCGTCGGGGCGGCTCTGGCTGCGATTATTGCGATTGGCACGACCATTGTGATTCCGCCGCTCGGCGGACTGGTGATTGCCGGACCAATCGCTGCGGCTCTGGCAGGCGCAGGCGCGGGCGGCGCGACAGGCGGAATCATCGGCGCGCTCATCGGCGCAGGCATCCCAGAGCATCGCGCCAAAGTTTATGATACGGAACTGCGCAGCGGCGGCATCCTGCTCGGCGTTGAAGCGAAGTCGGATGACGACGTAGAAAAACTCGAACGCCTACTCGAAGACATCGGCGCAGAGCATGTGCGTTCGGAATAACTAAAAGAGCAGCGATGAGTAATGAGTGATGCGTGATGAGTAAAAGCATTTTGTCTTTCTACTCATCACGCATTACTCATTACTCATCACTTTGTTCTTAGTGTCCGAGCTTTTCGCCTACGTCTTCGATGGCTTCACCGACTTTGCGGCGGGCTGTGCCTAAGCCTTCTTGAATGTTGCCTCCGGCACGGTCGGCTGCGCCTTCGGATTCCATCTCTTTATCATCAATGGCGCGGCCTACGTTCTCTTTAACCGCACCCTTGGCTTGATCAAATTTGCCCTCAACCTCGTCTTTGTTTGGTAAACCCATAGCTTAAGAAATCCTCCTCTTTCTTTGTCCGAAGCAAGCTGGAGATTGCCGTGCGTGTGCAGAAAGACAGCCGTCGGCTTTCCGGCCTGCTTTTGCGTAGAAAGAGGGGCAAGCAATATGCCAGCAGGCGCGGCGCTCCTGAATTAAGAGTTGAGGTGCGGAAAGTGTTTTGTTGAGAGATGGATATAGAGAGACGTAATTTTTAGTTGAAGGTTAAACGCATCTCCTCTGTTCGAGCGTTTCCGTACAGCGGCAAGCCTGCCTGCCTTATCTTCGGACAAAAAAAGGGTGCGCTGCCAGAAGCAACGCACCCGAGTTGGTTGGTTACAGGTTAAGAGGCTCTCTGTGATTTAGAACCTGATCCTGAGACCGAGTTGTATTTGCAAAGGCGCACCGGGAAGGTTAGGCCCGGTCGTGATGAAGTTGCCGGCGTCATCACGAATCCTCAGGAAGTTCGGATTCGACGGCGCGAGCACTTCGCCTGTGCGCTCGTTGACACCGGGGTTTCCGTAGTTGGTCGCCGTGGTTGATGCGAGCTGAATGTTGTGGAAGTCGAAGAGGTTGAAGACCTCGAACGAAGGCGCTATCTCAAACCTCTCGCCGAGGCGGAAGTTGCGCTGGATACGCAGGTCAACGTTCTTGAAGGGCTTGTTGCGGAAGGCGTTGCGCTTGAACGAGACGCCCGGCGCGCTGTAGGGCCGATCATTAAAGTTGCCGAGGTCTTGGTTGAGATCACCTGTGGTATTGCTGGTGAGCGTGACCAGAGCCGCGTATTGCGCGTTAGTGAGTGTGGCAGGAGTAGGCGAGACGATGCCGCTCACGCTGACATCAATCGGCGCTGCCGAAAGGAGGCGGCCCGTCGTTGCTATCTCAATACCGAAGGGCGCATTGATGACCGCGTTGAAGACGAATTGATGCTTACGATCAAGAGCCGAGAAACTGTATTCAGGGTTCAAGTTGAAAGCATTATCGTATTGCGCGAAGGTGGCGTTGCGCTCTGTCGAGTCGCTGTCCAGATTCTTCGAGAGTGTGTAGAAGGCGTCGAACTGTCCGAACTTCCGGCGGAATTGGCCCCGGAAAGTGATGCCGCGATAGAGCGAGCGAGCCGCCGAATCTCTCACCTGCACGTAGCCGGAATTGCCAAGCGCGGTGATGGGTCGGAGTTGAGCGTCAACAGGACGCGTTGAAGGATTAGTTCCGGTGGTCCCGCCTAATCCGAAGTAGGGCCGCAAGCTCCTGTCATCCGGGCGAACGCGCGGGAAAGGCAGATCGTAGTCGCGGTTGAAATTCAGATGGACGGTGTTGACGTAATCAAACGTCGCGCCGATGGTCAAGCCGTTCGCAATCTCGCGCTCGACTGACGCGCCAAACTGCAACGAACGCGGATTCTTCATGTCGGTAGCAACCGCGATGACCTGCAAGCCCGTCAGAGGATTAGCCAGCGAGCCACCCGCCGCAGCGATGTTGGCGTTGATCTGGTTAAACTGAGCGAGCGTCAGAATCGGCAGCCCATTGAGCGGGAAGTTGTTCAAGTTGATGCCGATGGAGAGAAACTGCTTATAGACCGTGTTGAGACTTGCTGGCAAGCCCGTTGACGGCAACTGTGCTCTTACGTCACCCGGCGGCCTGCGGAAGTTGTTAATCGGACCAGCCAGAGTAATCAGAGGCGTGCGCGCATAGTAGATGCCGCTAAAAGCTCTGACGACGCCTTTGCCATCCTTCCATGGATCCCACGCGAAGCCCAGACGCGGCGCAAACTGTTTCCACTGGTCTGGAATCTGGCGCGGATCAACACGTCCGAGCGGCAGAGGTGCGTTGACCACCAGACTGGTCAACTGGGTATTGCTGAAATCCGGCTGCGGCATAAGCTGAGCTTCATAGCGCAGACCGTAGTTGAGCGTGAAGTTCGGACGCATACGCCAGGAGTCCTGAAAGAACGCAGCAACTTCAGTTGATGCCATCGTCGCCAGACCGTTACCAATCTGGCGCGTGTAGCGCACGTCCGTGCTATCGAAACGATTGGCCGGATCGGTTGCGCCGCCAGCGTTGCCGACGCTCAGGACGCGCAGAATCGTATTAATCGTTGCTGCGCTGGTGCCGCTGATGCCGCCTGCGAACGAGAAGATTCCAAACTGTCCCTGAGCGAACAACTGGCTCGCATTAGTGTAATTGTACTCGCCGCCGAACTTGAGCGTGTGCGTACCGTGCGTCTTCGTCAAGCTGTCTGCAATCTGCACACGGTAGTCTGTCTCTGTGGTCGGCAGAAACGAGACCGTTCCGAATGTGCCGAAGTTGGCTTGCAAGAGCGGCTCGATTGAATTTGCAAGGCGCGGGCGATTCTCTTTTGAATACTGTGTGCGTAATTCGTTAACCAGCGTGGGGCTGAAGAAGGTGTTTAACTGTGCGACGGCTGTGCCCTGATTGTCGCCTTCAGTGCCGTTGTTGGTTGTCGCGCTGTTAGTCGTCGGCGTCAGCGACGTGCCAGCCGTGACCGCGTTCAATGCCGTGTTGGTGCTGTAGTTGTAGCGAACACTGAACTGATTCTGCGAGCTGAGATTGAAGTCCAGGCGCGCAAGAAATGCTTTCGCAGCGTTGGTCTGTTGATATGGCCCTTCGAGACCGAGTGCGTAGTTAAACGCCTCAGTGGTTCCCGCCACGGTTGGGCTAAGCCCTGTTTGGCGCAGATTGGAGAAGAGGACAGATCGCGATTGTTCCAGAGCCTGCTGCTCGTAAGCCACGAAGAAGAATGATTTGTCCCTGCCGCCGTAGTGTGAAGGTCCACCCTCACCGAAGCGCGGAATTGGGAACGGGCCGCCGACCGCGCCGCCAAACTGTTGCTGCGTCGGCGAGGCTCTCTGACCGAAAGCGTTGAGGTGCGCCAGATTCTTCGGGCGGTCAACGTAGAAGGCGCTGCCGTGAAAATCGTTCGTGCCGGATTTTGTGACGGCATTAACCACGCCGCCCGTCGAGCGTCCGAACTCAGCGTTGTAACCTGAAGCCACAACCTGAAATTCGCGCACAGCGCCTTGCGGGATGGTGAAAGCGTTGTTGGAACGCTCGCCGCCGCGCAGTCCGCCGAAGAACGGGTTGTTGTAGTCCGCGCCGTCAATCTGCACGTTTGAATTGATGCCGCGCTGTCCGACAAGCGAAATCTGCTGACGCACAGGATCAAGCTGCGCGCTCGGCGTCAGCAGCACGAAGTCCTGAAAGCGGCGTCCGTTGATCGGCAGTTGGCTGATGGAGGTATCGTTGATGTTGGTCGGCGTCTGCGTCAGCGTAGTTTCGACGCTGGCGGCTGTGACGGTGACCTGAGCATTAACGTCCTGCACCTGCAAAGTAATCTCTGCGTCAAGCGCAGAGCCGACTTCGACCTTGTAGCCGCTCTGCGTGGACTTACCGAAACCCGACGCCGTGACTTCAACTCTGTAGTCACCGGGTTTCAGGTTTAATGCGCGGAAACCACCTTGATCGTCAGTGGTCAGAGTTTGGGAGAGATTTGTCGCGGTATTAGTGACAACGACCGTAGCGCCGGGTACAAGCTCACCCGTCGGGTTTTTCACCGTGCCGACGATCTGTCCGCCGGTGGCTTGCGATTGAGCCACGGCAATCGCGCTCAGGCAGAAGAGCATCAGCGCGGCAACAGTTAGCTTCAGAAATTTGGACATGCTTGGGAACTCCTTAAAGAAATCTGAATGAGAGTTAGAAACCGCTCGTGCTGCGCGAGCCGCAGGGGGCGGGCGCAGAGAGAATTTTGGCGTACCTTTGGGTCTCCAAAAAAACTTTTGAACTGCTAAATTTCCAGTGGAATGACAAAGACAAGTGACACCGCGTGTAGCAAAAGATGCTTCTATCATGCCGCGCAGTCTTCGCGCAAGTTTTTACGAGTAAAGCTACTGAAAAAGTTCATCCTTACAGATAAAAATTTCAAGAGGGGAAAGACAGACCACAAGGCACATGAAAATTAGCAAGATTTGTGCCGAATGCCACGCGCCGCAAGACCATAGGCGCAAGAACAATATTTTGTGGTAATTAGCCCGCAACCATCAATTTCGTGTGGTCACACCCCTGCACAAGATTTTGGATTTAATATGAAAAACAGAATGTCCGTCGTCCGTGGTCAGTTGTCCGTTGTATAAAATTGGTTGAGTAGCCAGAAGAAAAACTACGGACAACTGACCACTGACCACGGACAGTTTTAAACTCTTTCACAAATGATAGCGATGCCCTGACCGCCGCCGATGCAGGCTGTGGCGAGTCCGTAGCGTAGCCTGCGTCGCTGCAATTCATGGAGCAGCGTGAGCACGAGGCGCGTGCCGGAGGCTGCGAGCGGATGGCCTAAAGCGATTGCGCCGCCGTTGACATTTGTCTTCGAGCGATCAAGGCCCAACTCTTTTTCAACCGCCAGATACTGCGCCGCGAATGCTTCGTTGACTTCGATGAGATCAATCTCTTCGAGTTTGAGTCCCGCCTTTTCCAGAGCCTTGCGTGTTGCGGGCACGGGGCCGATGCCCATAATCTCCGGCTCGACTCCGGCGTAAGCCCAACTGACGATGCGGCCCAGGGGCTTGATGTCGCGCGCCTTGACGTAATCTTCTCCGGCGATGACGAGAGCCGCCGCGCCGTCAACGATGCCTGAAGCGTTGCCCGCTGTGACGAATCCGTCTTTGCTGAAAGCGGGACGAAGCTTAGCCAGAATTTCAAGTGTCGTGTCGGGGCGCATGTGATCGTCCGTAGAGAAGAGCGTGGTGCCTTTGCGCGTCTTGATTTCGACGGGCACGATCTCTTCCGCAAAGTATCCTGCATCGAGAGCGCGCTTGGCTTCCTGCTGCGACCGCAGCGCATACTTGTCCTGCTCCTCGCGTGAGACTTCATACTTGCGCGCGAGGTTCTCAGCCGTGCCAGCCATAGGCGTGTTGCAGTAGGTGTCTAGGAGCGCGACCATCAAACTGTCTTCGAGTTGTCCCTGACCGAGCGCGAAGCCTGAGCGCGCGCCGCGTATCACGTGCGGAGCCTGCGACATTGATTCCATGCCGCCGACCAGAGCCGTCTGCGCTTCATCGAGTTGAATCATCTGCGCGCCGCTAATGATTGATTGAATGCCGCTACCGCACAGGCGATTAACAGTCAGCGCAGGGCGATCAAACGGCACGCCAGCTTTGAGAGCCACGTGACGCGCGCCGTAGATCGCGTCGCCGGAAGTCTGCAAAGCGTTCCCGATAACGGTGTGATCAATCTCTTCTGGGGCAACACCCGTTGCGTCGAGCGCGCCGCGCGCCGAAATTGCGCCCAGATCAATCGCGGAAATATCTTTGAGCGCGCCGACATACTCGCCCATCGGAGTGCGCTTGCCGCCCAGTATGAACACATCACGAGCCATCTCTTGTTTGCCTTTCGATAGATGAAAAATTGCCTGTTATCTCAAACAGAGAAGAGTAGCAAACAGGCACCAACGCGTCAATTTCGTGTGACACCGGCGCGAAACGGTTCACGCAAAGGCGCAAAGACGCAAAGAAGAACGC
>JBAWGU010000272.1:0-8609 GCA_049593215.1 Pyrinomonadaceae bacterium | reverse complement strand
CAGGAGGACTGTGCGGCCCTTGAGCGAGCTGAAAATCTTGCGCCCAAGCTCGACAGCCATGTAGCTGATTGAGACGGCTGAAGCGGCGATGCCCGTCTCCGTGCGCACGCGCTTGGCGACGTGCAGCGTGTGATGAACGAGACGATTGAGGACGCGCCCCGTTGTCCCCGCTTCGACCGCGAGAGAATAAGCCTTGCGTACCTGTCCTAAGACCTGCGGCTCGCCTACGACCATCGAATCGAGCGAAGAGGCGACGCGAAAGAGGTGGCGCACAGCCTGATCGTCGGAGAGGCTGTAGATGTGTTTGCTGAAATCTTCGCGCCCGACACTGCGAGATTCGCTCAGGAATCCGGCGACGCGCGCAAGGGCGTCAGACTCTTTCTCAAGATTCGTAGAGGCCAGCACTTCAACGCGATTGCACGTCGAGACAATCAAGCCTTCCTGCACAACTTCGCCGTCAACGAGCGCGCGCAGACCCTCGGCGCAAGCCCTGTCCGTGAAGGCCAGACGCTCGCGCACAGCCACCGGCGCGGTTTTGTGATTGAGTCCGACGAGTAGGATAGACATTGCAGTTAAAACTCTCAGCCGTCAGGAAACAGTGTCAAAAATCTTCGCTAAAATACGTTTTCTCGCAGCGAAGCAGATTCATTTCCTTCAGCCGAAGACATGATAGCCGCCGAGCAGGCGCGTCCCAAAGAAAGTGCAGAGCACGAGCGCGAAACCGAAGATGCCCATCCATGCGGCCATCCGCCCGCGCCAGCTTGCCGTCGAGCGATAGAGAATTAAACCCACATAGAGCAGCCACGTCAACGCCGCGAAAATCTCTTTCGGATCATTATGCCAGACCCGGCCATCTCTGGTAGTGGACCAGAGCATCCCAGTGACGATGCCTACGGTCAAAAGCGCGAGTCCAAGCGCAGTCGCGCTCGCCGCAATGTCGTTGACAGTCGTCAGTGAAGGCAAGCGGTGAAAGATCGCGCTGAATGTTTTTAGCTTAAGCTCGCGCTCCTGCAAAAGATACATGATGCTGGCGGCAAAGACTACGAAAAAAGCGGCGTAGGCGAAGAGCAGCAGCGTCGTGTGAACAGGGAAGAGCCACGTTGCGCCGAAGCTCGCGGCTGTGCCTGATGCGCTCGTGTTGTTGTCTCGCGCTAAGATAGCGATAATGGTCAACACTGTGACCAGAGGAAGCGTGAAGCTGCCGAGCGCGGATGCGCCGTACCTGTAAATCACGAGGCCGTAAGTAGCCACCAGCGTCCAGGCGAGAAATGAGAGCGTCTCTCGCAGGCCGAAGAGCGGGTAGCGTCCGTCCTGCACCCAATCAATGATGAGCGAACCCGTATGGACGGCGAAACCGAAGGCGAGCGAGAGCAGCGTGACACGCTCAAGCGTGCGCCGCTTGTTCACGAACGCGAGAATTGCATGAGTGGTCGCTACCACGTAGGCCGCGAGAGCTAAAAGAAGAAGAGGTCTCATTGCGAAAATGCTAACACCTGAAACGTAAAAGCATTTTAAGTGATGAAGAGAATGGCGAGCAAGCAGCCCAGCCAGTTGCGCTGATAAAATAGTAGGGGCAGGGACAAGTCCTCTGCCCGCGTGTTTATTAAGACAGGCAATTAACAGGATGGACAGGATAGACAGGATAAGGAAGAAACGATGAACGCAGAATGATGAACGCGGAATAAAAGACGGAAAGCATCCTCTTCATTCTTCATCCTGTCTATCCTGTCCATCCTGTTTGAATCTTCCTTTCGTTGAATAGGGGCAGGGACAAGCCTTGCCCCTACTGGTCCCTTTCATCATTTCAAGTCGGGAGAATTCTTTATGCGATTTAGTTTTGTAAAAATTTCTGCGCTGATAATTTTCATCTTAATCTTCGCTCTAAGCGCTGCGGCGCAGTCTGGCAACACGGGACAGAAGGGCGCGGAGAATCGCAAGAAAGAGACGCGCCCTGTCGTTGAAAAAAGGCAGGAGAAATCAGTTGAGCCTGATGAGCCTGATGATGACAATCAGAGTACTGAAGTCGTCAAAGTTGATACCAATCTCGTCACAGTGCCCGTGATTGCGAGCGACAGGGATGATCGCTACGTGGCGGACATGCAGAAGGAAGAGTTCAGCATCCTTGAGGACGGTGTGAAACAGGATGTCACTTTCTTCGCAACTACCACGCAGCCTTTCCACGTCATCCTGATGCTCGACACGAGCGCCAGCACACAGGAGAAACTCAAACAGATTCAGAGCGCGGCCATTGCCTTCGTGCAGCAGTTGCAGCCAGCAGACCGCGTTAAGATTGTAGCCTTCGACGATGAGCTGCAAGACCTGAATGAGTTCACAAACGATCAGGCGCAACTCCGCGCGGCCATCAGGAAAATAAGGCCGGGCATGGGAACCAAACTCTACGACGCGGTGCAGTTCTCGCTTGATACATTGAGGACCATTAAAGGGCGCAAGGCGGTTGTTATGTTAACCGACGGTGTTGATAACAGGAGCGACTACTGGAAGTCGAAAGATAACATCAAGATGCTCGACGAGTCGGGCATCATCATGTATCCGATTCGCTACGACACGCGCGTCGAGACAGAGCAACTTGTGCGGCAGCAATCCGAGACGCCGCAGATGACAGACCCTTCGGTCATCATGGGCCTTCCGCGCGGCACTACACCGACAACTTTTCCGGGCGGCAACATTCCAACAGGCGGCGGCAGACCTTCGCCCCCTGTCAACAATCCGCGAGACACACGCCGCACGAACGACCCGCGCTATCCACCGGATAATAACGGCGGGATGGGGCGCATAAGCGATCCTTCCCTCAAACGCTCTACCGGCCCCGAAGAGGATTTAATCAGCACGCGTCTGGATATGATGTACAAGATAGCCGATGAATTTCTGAACGACCTCGCAGTCAAGTCCGGCGGCAAACTCACGCGCGCAGACACGCTCCGGTCTCTTCCGGCAGCCTTCGCAGAGATAGCCGCAGAACTGAGAACTCAATACTCGCTCGGCTACTATCCTGCCAATCGAACACACGACGGCAAGTATCACAAGATTCAGGTTAAGACTACGCGCAAAGATGTGGTCGTGCGCGCACGCCCCGGCTATCGTCCACCCGACGCGATTCAATAGGAAAGGGTAAAAGGGGAAGCGGGCAAAAGGTTAAAAGGGATAAAAGCATTTACGGCAGCAGTCTTCTCATCTTCCTTTTCCCCTCTTCCCCTTTTACCCTTTTCCCCCTTCCTTCCTATTCGCTTTCTGTGATAGTTTCAATCAAACCTTTAGGAGATATTGAGCGGTGGATTTAGAGCTTTCCGAAGAGCAACGGATGGTACAGGCATCTGTGCGGGAGTTTGCGGCAAAGGAGATTGCGCCGCGCGCACGCGAAGGCGACGAGCAATCACGCTTTCCGCGCGAGCAGTTGAACGGACTCGCGGAGCTTGGCTTGCTCGGCATGATTATTCCTGAAGAGTGGGGCGGCGCAGGCTTTGACACTGTTGCTTACGCGCTCGCACTTGAAGAGATAGCTCGCGCGGATGCTTCCGTCTGCGTCATTGTCGGCGTCACCAATTCCGTCTGCTGTTATCCGATTTTGAGTTTCGGCACAGAAGAGCAGAAACAGAAATATCTTGTGCCGATGGCGAAGGGCGAAAAGCTCGGCGCGTTCTGTTTGTCAGAGCCACAGGCAGGTTCGGACGCGACAAACCTGCGAACGCGTGCGGTGCGCGACGGCGATCATTTCATCATCAACGGAACGAAGTCGTGGGTGACGAGCGGCGGCGAGGCGCAAGTGTACATAGTGATGGCTGTGACGGGGCGCGTGGGCGAAAAAGGGAGCGTCACTGCATTCATCGTCGAAGGCGACACGCCGGGCCTCACAGTCTCTTCCATCGAACACAAGATGGGACAGCGCGCTTCTCAAACAGCAGAGATGAGTTTTGCAGACGTGCGCGTGCCCGCAGAAAATATTCTGGGCGGCGAAGGCAATGGCCTCAAGGTCGCATTCAACAGTTTAGATAACGGGCGCATAGGCATCGGCGCGCTCTCAACAGGGATCGCGCAGGGCGCGCTCGACGAAGCTCTCAAATATTCGAAAGAGAGACAGGCGTTCGGGCAACCGATCTCGCAGTTTCAGGCGATTCAATTCAAGCTCGCTAACATGGCGACTGAAACTGATGCCGCACGCCTGCTCACACTGCGCGCAGCCTCTCTGAAAGATGCGGGCGACAAACGCGCGGCCCATTTCGCAGCGATGGCAAAGCTCTATGCTTCCGAAACAGCGAACAGAGTTTGCGCTGACGCCGTTCAAATTCACGGCGGCAACGGCTACTCGCGCGACTACGCGGTCGAGCGCATGTACAGAGACGCCAGAGTCACAACCATCTACGAAGGGACCAGCGAGATTCAACGCATTGTTATTTCCAGAGGAATCTTAAAGGAGGGATGAGGGATAAGGGATGAGGGATGAATAAAACAGGATGAATGCTTTCGTTTCATCCCTCATCCCTTATCCCTCATCCCTTAACTATCTTGCCAAACAGAGAAGAATCGTGGGAATTGTTGTGCGAGTATACGAAGGGCGAGAGCCTGCGTAAGCACGCGCTGGCGGTGGAGACTGCGATGCGCGCGTGCGCTGTGCGTTATGGCGGGCCGGATGCGGATGTGGACGAGTGGGGCATCACGGGGATGTTGCATGATTTCGATTACGAAATGTTCCCGACAGAGACGGAGCATCCATACAAGGGCGCGAATATCATGTGCGGGCGCGGCTATTCGGATCGCATCATCAAAGCGATCATGGGACATGCGCCGTACACGGGAGTTGAGCGTGACACGCAGATGGCGCGTGCGCTTTTTGCGACAGATGAGTTGTGCGGCTTTCTGGTCGCGTGCGCGCTCGTCCGGCCTTCGCGCAGTCTTGACGACATGGAAGTCTCCTCTGTGAAAAAGAAACTCAAAGATAAAGCCTTCGCTCGCACAGTCAATCGAGATGACATTCGTCAGGGCGTCGCCGAACTCGGCGTTGACATGGACGAGCATATACGTTTTGTCATAGACGCGCTGCGTCCTGTTCAGAAAGAGATTGGATTAGGAACCATAGCTGAAGGATGATTTCCTGTTGGAAGAGTTAAGTTGCCTGCGGGCGTTCGCTTAATTTATGCTGCTCTTGCGAGTCATCCGACATTGATTGGCCTGTTGACAGGCGTCGGCGCGGGCGCAGCTTTTCTCAGCAGCAGCGAACTGAGAATCAGAGTTGTCAAAGTCAGTGCGCTTGCCAGAATCGCAGCCAGCAGCGCCTGCAACTTTCTGCGGCGCGAGGTGTGGCGATAAACAAAGATGCTGGCAAAGACGATGGCGGCGAGAGGGATGATGAGAGTCGCCAATACAAAACGATTCTGCGCGGCAAAGGGATTTGTAGTTCCGAAGAGTCCGTTAATGACGCTGATGCTGATGCCCGCGCCAACCAGCGTGGCAAGTATCGAGACGATGAGCAACAGCTTCCAGCGCATACGGATTCAGCCTCTCACAGGCAAACACAATTTGGATGATTCTATTTTTGTTTGAATATCTGAAACGCGAGGCCGCAAAACGCCGCCAAGCATACCATAGGAAAGGGTGGAGAAGGGATGAGAGATGAGGGATGTGAGAAGGGATGAGGGATGAGGGATGAGGGATGAAGTAAAGACAAATTGCTTTTATTTCATCCCTTATCCCTCTGCCCTCATCCCTTCATTTCATCCCTCATCCCTCATCCCTCAGACAAATGGTTACTAGAAGCGCACTCCTGTATCTGGCGAAGCAAGAAGGGTTGAAGGATTTTGCGACGCGCTTTCGCCCGTTCAAAAAAATGACGACGCGCTTTGTCGCGGGCGAAGATATTGAGGAGGCGATTGCGGCCATACGCGAAATCAATGCGCGCGGATGCACGGCCTCTTTCGATCACTTGAACGAATCCGTCGCCAACGCTGCGGAGACTGCGGAAGAGGTGCGCGAGTATCTGAACATCCTCAAGCGCATAGACGAGACGGGCATCAAATCCAACGTCTCTATCAAGCTCACGCAGTTTGGCCTCGGCATTGACCCTGAACTCGCTTACAAAAATGCGCGCACAGTGGTCGAAGACGCGGCGCGTCGCGGCAACTTCGTTCGCGTTGACATGGAAGATTCAAAGGTCACGCAGGTCACGATTGATATTTTCAAGCGGCTGCGTTCGGAGTTCGACCTCAACACCGTCGGCATCGTCCTGCAATCCTATCTGCGGCGAACTTACGAAGATGCGCAGGACATTCTGAAAATCCCGGCGCGCATACGCATCTGCAAGGGCGCGTACAACGAGCCGCCGGAAGTCGCTTTCCCGGACAAAAAGGATGTTGATGATAATTACGTGAGAGTGATGAAGCTGCTCTTGTCGAGCGGCGTCTATCACGGCATCGCCACGCACGACCCGAACATGATTAACGCGACCATACGCTACGCGCGCGAGCAGGGAATTGCCAAAGAGTCTTTCGAGTTTCAAATGCTCTACGGTGTGCGCCGCGACCTTCAGGAGAGACTCGCGCGCGACGGACACAACATGCGCGTCTATGTGCCTTACGGCAAGCACTGGTATCCTTACTTCATGCGACGCCTTGCCGAGCGTCCCGCGAACATCTGGTTCGTCGTGAAAAATATGTTCAAAGGATAAAAGCTGTCCGTTGTCAGTGGTCCGTAGCTAGTTGTATGTGATTAACGAGTTAAATGCTCTAGATGAATCGTTCAACATCAGTGACACTCAAAACAACTGACAACGGACAACGGACAACGGACAGCTTTTCTTAAAACAGAGATGGAATTTGAGTACGCGTGGGTTTTCTGGACAGTGCTTGGCGTGATCTTGATTATCGCGGAGGTCTTCACGCCGGGCTTCGTGCTGTTGTGGTTCGGCATCGGCGCGCTCGCCGCAGCGTTTGCGGGGATAGTTGGCATCAGCAGCCTGTCGCTCCAATTCCTCATCTTCATAGTTGTCTCAATCGCTCTCACAGCCGCCTCGCGCACAATCTTCGTCAACTATTTCTCACGCGAAAAGTCCGGGACGGATTTGAAGACCGGCGTTGACTCTCTGCCCGGACAGGTGGGGACGGTTGTCTCTTCCAGTAGAGGCGCGCTGAATGAGGGCGCAGTGAAAGTTTACGGCTCGACGTGGACGGCGTATCCGGCAGAAGGCGAGCCGCCGCTTGAAGCGGGAGACCGCGTGATGGTCGAAAAAATTAAAGGCGCATCAATTTACGTGCGCCGCGTCGGTCACACACCGGATTGGCGCACGCCTGCCTTGCCTGAGAAGAAGCAGATGTAATCTGTGATTTGAGATGTTGAATTTGAGATTGCAGATGGCTCTCTAGTTCTCTGCTAAGCGGTTTCTGTCGGGTCTTCGTTGCCTTCAAATCCGTCGCCGAGCGTGCTGTCTTCTTCGAGCGCGGGCAACTCGACGGTGATTTTGCTGGTCGAAGGCTTTTGCAGATCGTTTCCCGTAAAACGCGCGAGGACGACTGTGATGTTATCTTCGCCGCCGCGATTGTTGGCTTCGTCTATCAATGCCTGACAGGCCGCCGCGAGGTCGCCTTTACTATCAAGCACGATACGCTGCATATCTTCCGCTTTAAGTTTCCCCGAAAGACCGTCGCTGCATAGCAGAAGCGTGTCGCCCTGTCCGAGGCGTATGCGGCCTGAGACCGGATTAACGTCGCTTTGCGCGCCGAGAGCTTGCAGGATGACGTTGCGGAACATGTGCGTCTCAGCCTCTTCTTCGCTGATCTGCCCAACGTCAACGAGTTGTTGGACCAGAGACTGGTCCTTCGTCGCCAGCCTGATTTGATCTCCACGCAAAAGGTAGGCGCGGCTGTCGCCGACCTGGACCAAATCCAGCATGTCGTCCTTGACGGCTGCGCCCGTGAAGGTCGCGCCCATGCCCGCGCAACGAGAATCTTCCTGGCTCTTGTGGTGGATGGCTAGATTGGCGTAAACGGTAGCATTGCGCAGACACTCGACGAGCGGTATCTCAGGCTCGCACCCGCCGTTTTCATCATGTCCGGTCATCATCTCGCGCACGGCTTCAACGGCCATGCGGCTCGCCACATCGCCCGCGAGCGCGCCGCCCATCCCGTCCGAAACGACGAGCACCAGACCCTTATCGCCCAACTCAAAACGGCGATACACTTCCGGCAGCTTGGCCCCGTCCGAGCCGGTCCACGTCTTCGCCGACGAGAGATCGAGCAACAGAAAATTATCTTCGTTGCCACGCCTGACACGGCCAACATCCGATTGTGCGTGAAGCTCTACAATCATAGAAACAGTGATGAGTGATGAGTGATGAGTGATGAGTGGCGAGACAAAACATTTATCTCATCGCTCATTACTCATCACTCATCACTATGCCCTTTTCAACGCTTGATCCAAATCCGCAATAATATCTTCAGTGTCTTCGATGCCGACGGAGATGCGTACAAGTCCGTCTGTGATGCCGAGACGCTCGCGCGCTTCCAATGAAACGGAAGCGTGTGTCATCGTCGCCGGGTGCGAGATTAAAGTCTCGACTCCGCCCAGACTCTCCGCGAGCGTGCATAGCTTAACAGATTCGAGCA
>JBAWGU010000271.1:0-2518 GCA_049593215.1 Pyrinomonadaceae bacterium | reverse complement strand
GCCTTCAACTCAACCTTCGCCCTGCACGCGGGGCAGGCCAGAATCTCCAACAAGTCTTGACTGATTGCCATAATTTGGACCTTTCGATTTTGCAGCCTCGTAAGCAATTAAGCTTAACAAAAAGAGTGGCGAGTGACGAGTCAAGCATTGCCGATAATCTGCTTACTACCTTTTGCTCACCACCATCTTCATTCCATGCTTTGGCCGCAACGTGATAACGGGTTGCATCTCGACCTTGTGATCTGGCGCGAGGCGCAGCCGCCATGTTTGCGCGATGGTGGCGATGAGCAGGATGCCTTCCATCCAAGCGAAGCCTTCGCCGATGCAGCGACGCGGGCCGCCGCCGAAGGGAAAATAAGAATACTGCGGCCTCGTCTCGCGCGCCTGCTCAGTCCAACGCTCGGGGTCGAAGCGTTCAGGCTCGGGGAAAAAACGCGCGTCTCTCTGTGTCACGTACTGGCTCACAAGGACAAGGGATCCTTTCGGAATCGTGTAGCCGCCGATTTCACATTCCTTAACGGCGAGTCGTCCAATCGCCCACGCCGGAGGATACAGCCGCATCGCTTCCGCGAGGACCATCTCCGTGTATTTGAGTTGTGCCACATCGTCCGCAGTAGGAAGCCGCCCGCCTAATACATCGTCGAGTTCCGCATGAAGCTTCGTTTCAACTTCAGCGTGCTGCGAAAGCAGATACCACGTCCACGTCAAAGCGTTCGCAGTCGTCTCATGTCCCGCGAGAAAGATTGTCAGGGCTTCATCTCTCACCTGCTCATCCGTCATCTGGCCGCTCCGCTCTTCCTCGTCCTGCGCGAGCAGGAGCATCGAGAGCAGGTCGCCGTGATCTCTCCCGCTCTTTCTTCGCTCATCAATCAAGCGATAGATGGTCGAGTCCAGACGCTCTTTCGCTTTCTCAAACCTGCGCACCTGCGGGAACGGAAACTTTTCAAGCAGTTCCGAAAAAGGCACGAGCAGCAGGTTGAAAAGTTTCATCACGGAAGTGAGCGCATCGCCAATCTCGTCTGCTTCGGATTCAACGTCAGCGTCGAAAAGAGTCTTGCCGACGATGGCGAGCGTGAGCCGCATCATCTCGTGCGAAATGTCCAGAGTCTCGCCGTCGCGCCAACGCTCGCGCGTGCCTGCGGCGTAATCAACCATCGTCAACGCATAAGAACTTACACGCCCGCGATGAAAAGCCGGTTGCGCGAGCCTGCGCTGGCGACGATGAAACTCGCCCTCGCTGGTGAGCAATCCTTCGCCGAGCAGCCGCTTAGACCTCTGAAGCGCGCGGCCCTTGATAAAATTTTGATTGTGCGTGACGAGCACGTCTTTAACGTAGTCAGGGTGATTGAAGAAGTAAGCGTTCTGCGGACCGAGCTTGAAATAAACCACGTCGCCAAATGAGCGCGCGACCCGTTGCAAATACTCAAGCGTGTTGCGACGAAAGTTAAAAAAGTTCACGCCGAGAAAAGTTCTCTTCGGGCCGGGCGGTAAGCTTGACGCTCTCGTCCCTCGCTCTTTAACGATTTCCATAGAGGATTTCCGTTCTCTCAAAAACGTCCGCGTTGATTCTTTCACCGACGGAGAGCACGGGTCAAACAAAACGAAAGCGGGCGCGCTTGCTTCCCCGTGCGCTCATGTGTTAAGTGAATTCGCGCGGAGAGCCGCACCAATTATTCAGACGCTTTTATACAAGCAAGAGGATTTAGAATTTGTCCATCGAATTCGCAGTACAACACATGTGCGTCCTGCGCGCACAGCATGAAGAGAAGCACCTCAGAGCGTGGGGACGTTTGAGCAGCCTGCACACGCGCGTGACGACAGGCGACAGGGTTGCGCCGTCTGAAGACAAACTGCGCTTCGTAGAGAACGCGCGCGATGAGGTCGAGATGATGCGCGAGGCGACGGGCGTGTGCGCGACGTGCCCTGCCTGCCTCCCCCATGAAGAAGCAGGCGAAGGCGAAGCCGTCGGCTGTGTGGGCCGCATCACCTACCCTGTTGAAGCGCAGTTTGAAAAGTTTCTAGCGGACCGCGTTCAACTGACGCTCGATACGATTGACAAAGAAGATCAGCCGCGCCTCTTTCGTCTGCTGGTTGACCCGGAATCACCCTTTGACGGCGAGGCATCGAAAGAGTTGCGGCGCGTGACCACAACGCAGGGCCTACGCTTCTTCGAGCTACGCCTGCCCATCAAGCTGACGCGCGAGGCGGCGCACATCACCACAGACCACCTCTTCGACATGCTCGCCGGATTCAAGTCGGAAGATTCGGAAGAGACGACCTACACGCGCGAGTTTCCATATGCCGCGACGGCAGACTACTACGATTTCCTGGACCACATATTACGCAACGACATCAACTCGCGGGAACGCGAACGCCAGCACGCGCGCGGTAGAAACTACGCACAATTCCTGCGCCTCCTCGCCACCTTAGAGCGCGCCGAAGCTCTCAACACACGCGTGCTGATAGACTGAAGTCAAGGCAAAAGTAAAAAGGTAAAAGGTAAAAGTCAGGGGAAGCC
>JBAWGU010000270.1:0-18299 GCA_049593215.1 Pyrinomonadaceae bacterium | reverse complement strand
TCCCGTCCTTGAGTTGAGTCTGACACCCGTTGATTTAGGGTCGCTGCCGGAAGAGGAGCGCGAGGCAGAAGCTTTGCGCTATGTGACGGAAGAGTTCTCGACACCTTTTGATCTGGAAAAGGGACCACTAATCCGCGCCGGTCTGCTGCGATTGGCCCCGCAGAACCACATTCTTTATCTCAACATGCACCACAGCGTCACGGACCGCTGGTCAGGCGCGATAATTGAAAAAGATATAGGCGTGTTCTACCAATCCTTCCTTCAGGGACAGCCATCGCCGCTCGCGGAGTTGCCGATTCAATTCGTGGATTACGCCGTCTGGCAGCGCGAGAGAGTGAACGGCGAAGTTTATCAGGCCCAACTCGCTTACTGGAAGAGACAGTTAGAGGGTGCGCCCTTCGTGTTGGAGTTGCCCGCAGACAACCCGCGCCCGGCCATTCAAACTTTTCTGGGCGCGCGTGTCTACTTTCATCTGTCTCAAGCCTTGCTCGAAGCTCTCAGGGAATTGAGCCTTGAGGAAGGCGCGACGATGTATATGGTGCTGATGGCGGCTTACAAGCTTTTGATCTACCGCTATACGGGGCAGGAGGACATCATCGTCGGTTGTTCAATCGCCAATCGTGATAGACCGGAGACGCAGGACATGGTGGGGTTCCTGCTCAATCTGCTCGTCCTGCGGACAGACCTTTCCGGCAATCCAAGCTTTCGTGAGTTGCTGAGCCGCGAGCGCGAAACGGCTCTCGGCGCTTACGCGCATCAGGACTTACCCTTCGGTAAACTGGTCCAGGAATTGCGCCCGAAGCAGGACCCAAGCCGCAACCCTATCGCACAGGCAGCTTTCATCTATCTGGATTTTCCAGAGTTGACGACGATGGAGCCGATGGGATTGAAAGCCACGCCTCTGGTGGTTGACAACGGCGCATCCAGATTTGATCTGACGCTCGCTTTGGTGGAAACGCCTGACGGCTTCGTCGGCTCTCTGGAATACATCGAGGGGCTGTACGAACGCGCACGCATTGAGCGCATGGCGAAGCATCTGGAAACTTTGCTGCAAGCAATCGTCGCTAATCCTGACGGGCGCATCAGAGAGCTTCAACTGCTCACTTCAGAAGAACGACACCGGCTGCTCTACGAATGGACCAACACTCATCAGGATGCGCCGCTCCTTCGCACCATTCACCAACTGGTCGAAGCGCAGGTCGACCGCACGCCATCAGCCATCGCACTGGAATTCGAGGGGCAGTCCATCAGCTACCGAGAGCTAGACGAGCGCGCCAACCAACTGGCTCGCTACCTGCGCTCTTGCGGCGTTGGCGCGGAAGAGAAGGTCGCTCTTCTGATTGAGCGATCAATGGAACAGGTGATTGCCCTGCTCGGCGTGCTCAAGGCCGGTGGGACATATGTGCCGCTCGATCCGGCCTCTCCGCGCGAGCGTGTGGGCTTCATGATGGCGGATGCGGGAGCGAGAATGTTGTTGACGAAAGGCGTCTTGAGCGAGGGTTTGGTGGCGGATGGAATAAAGATAGTAAGGTTGGATAGCGATTGGAGTGAGATTGCGCTTGAGAGCGCAGAGCGAGTAGAGAGCGGAGTGGATGAAGAGAACGCAGCTTACATCATCTACACATCGGGTTCGACCGGCAGGCCGAAAGGAGTGATGGTCAGCCATCGCAGCCTTGTCAACTCAATCGTGATGCAGGCTGCCTATGGCAGGGAGCCTCTGCGGAACACCTTGCTGCTGATGTCCTATGTTTTCGATGGCTCGTTGTTGAGTATCTTTACATCGCTCAGTCAGGGTGGAACGCTGACTATTCCACCTGAAGGAGAGCAGGCAGACCCTCTGCAAGTAGCGCGGCTCATCGAAGAAAAGCGCACGACACACCTGTGGTCTATTCCGTCCTTCTACTCATTGCTGATCGAGCAGGCGCAGCCGGAGCAACTGGAATCTCTGCGCGCGGCTTACATCGGGGGAGAAGCTTGTCCGCCGCAACTTGTCGAGCGTCATCATCAACTTCTCCCGCAATGCACCTTGTTCAATATTTATGGACCAACTGAAGCAACCATCTGGGCTACCTTTTATGAGTGCCGTGCCGGTGATGCAGAGAAGGGCGTGCCGATTGGGCGAGTCGGCGCAAACATGCAGGGTTACATCCTTGACAACTATCTGGAGCCAGCACCAGTAGGTGTCGCAGGGGAACTCTACCTCGGCGGCGCGGGAGTCGCACGCGGCTACTTGAATGATGTTGAGTTGACGGCAGAGAAGTTTATTCCGCATCCCTTTAGCAGAGAGGGTGGAGAGAGACTGTACCGGACAGGAGATGTGGCGCGCTACAGGGCGGACGGGGCGATAGAGTTTGTGGGGCGGGTTGACCAGCAGGTGAAGGTGCGTGGCTATCGAATAGAGTTGGGAGAGGTGGAGGCGGCGCTGTCGGAGTTGGAAGGCGTGCGGAGTGCTGTAGTGATGGCACGCGAAGATACGCCGGGTGAGAAACGTCTCGTTGCTTATGTTGTGGCTGAAGCAGAACGTCAGCCAGCGACACAAGAGTTGCAAGATTCGTTGAGGGTGAAGCTGCCGGAATACATGATTCCATCACTCTTCATCTTTTTGGAGGAGTTGCCGCTCGCGTCCACCGGCAAAGTTGATCGTCGCGCGCTGCCTGCGCCTGACTGGATGGAGTCTCAGCAGAGAGAGGCTTACGATGCCCCACGAACGATGACGGAAGAGATGCTGGCGAAACTCTGGGGCGACGTGCTGGGGCTTGGACAGGTGAGCGTTCACGACAACTTCTTTGAGCTGGGCGGTGATTCTCTGCTTGCTACAAAACTCGCTTTTCAGGTTCGCAGAGCATTTGAAATTGAGTTGCCTTTAACGACTCTCTTCCGGCATCCGACTATCGCCGCACTCGGCACGCTTGTCGAAGACGAACTCGCCAGACAAATGGATGAACTCACGGAAGAGGAGGCCGAGCAGTTACTAAAGGAAAGTCAGGAGTCAGGAGTCTAGAGTCTGGAGTCAGAGGTCAAAGCCAAATTGCTTTTGACTTCAGACTTTAGACTCCTGACTGATTAAGGAAGCAGCATGTCCACGAGCGATACGACGGTACGACTAAACAGGCTTTCGGCGGCAAAGCGTGCGCTGCTCGAAAAGCGTTTGCAGAGCCGTATGGCGGAGATGGCTGAGGCGCAGACGATTCGGCGGCGAAGCAATGGTGAAGGCAATCTGCCGCTCTCGTTTGCGCAGCAGCGTTTGTGGTTCATAGATCAGTTAGAGCCGAACAATTTCGCATATAACATGACGACGGCGCTGCGCTTAATCGGCTCGCTCAATGTCGAGGCTTTAGAGCGCTGCCTCAACGAGATCGTCCGTCGCCACGAATCGCTACGAACAACTTTTGCCCTCGGCGATGAACAGCAGCCCGTACAGGTCATCGCGCCTGAGTTGAAACTCTCCCTGCAAGTCGAAGACCTAAGCCTATTGCCGGAAGCGGAGCGTGAGGCCGAGGCCGTGCGCTTAGCGACCGATGAAGCGCAACGCCCCTTAGACCTCGCGCATGGCCCGTTGCTGCGTGCGCGCCTGATGCGTCTCGGCGGCGAAGATCATCTGCTGCTCTTTACGATGCACCACATCATCTCTGATGGCTGGTCAATGGGCGTGCTCGTGCGTGAGGTGGGAACAATCTACTCGGCCTATGCGCAAGGTGAAGACTCACCGCTTTCGGAGTTGCCGATTCAATATGCGGACTATTCGGTGTGGCAGAGAGAGTGGTTGCAAGGCGCAGTGCTGGACGAGCAACTCTCCTACTGGAAAAAGCAGCTTGGCGGCGCACTGTCTGTCTTAGAGTTGCCGACAGACCACGCGCGCCCGCCCGTGCAGAGTTTTCAAGGGGGGCATGAGCTGTTCGCGCTCACGAAAGATTCATCCGATGGACTCAAGCACCTGAGCCACGGCGAAGACGCCACACTCTTCATGACACTGCTCGCGGCTTTTCAGGTCTTGCTCCATCGTCACACCGGACAGGAAGATATTATGGTGGGCGCTCCCATCGCCAACCGCAGCCGTCCTGAGACAGAGCCGCTCATAGGCTTTTTCGTCAACACGCTGGTCCTGCGAACTGACCTCACGGGCAATCCAACTTTCAGGGAACTGCTGCGCCGTGTGCAGAAGATGGCGCTTGGAGCTTACGCGCATCAGGACTTGCCCTTTGAAAAGCTGGTCGAAGAACTGCATCCCGAGAGAGACCTCAGCCGCACCCCTCTGGTCCAGATTATCCTCGCTCTACAAAACACGCCGATGGGTGAGCTTGAACTGCACGGACTCACTATTCAGCCGCAAGAGTTCGAGAGCGACGTGGTGAAATTTGATCTGGAATTTCACTTACAGGAAACGCCGGACGGACTGGGCGGAGTCATGGCCTACAATGCCGCTCTCTTTGAGAGAGAGGCGATCCGGCGTCTCCTCGAACAATTTAAGACTCTGTTGGAAGGAATCGTCGCCAATCCTGACGGACGCATCTCAGAACTTCCGCTGCTTACTTCGGAAGAACGAAACCGCCTGCTCTACGAGTGGACCAACATTCGTCAAGATGCGCTGCCCCATCACACCATAGATGAACTGCTCGCAGCGCAGGTCGAGCGCACGAACATACAGGCTTACCTGCTTGATCAGTCGCTGGAGCCTGTATCGGTGGGAGTCGCAGGTCAACTCTACCTCGGCGGCGCGGGAGTCGCACGCGGCTACTTGAATGATGCTGAGTTGACGGCAGAGAAGTTCATTCCGCATCCCTTTAGCAGAGAGGGTGGAGAGAGGTTGTATCGGACAGGAGATGTGGCGCGCTACAGGGCGGATGGGACGATAGAGTTCACTGGACGCTTTGAACAACAGGTGAAAGCGCGAGGCTCTCGCCCGGAGCGAGAGACGCCAGCAGCAGAGTTCATTGCACCGCGCACGCCAGTCGAAGAGTTGCTGGCGAAACTCTGGTGCGAAGTGCTCAAGGTCGAAGGCGTTGGTATCAATGATAACTTTTTCGATCTGGGTGGGCACAGCTTGCTTGCTATGCAGCTCATCTCGCGCGTGCGTAAAAGCTTCACCGTTGATCTGCCCGTGCGCGGCCTCTTCGAGTCGCCGACGGTCGCAGGACTGGCGAGACGAATCGAAGCGGCAACGCAGTCCGGTAAGGCGGCAGCGGCTCAGCCCCTCGTCCCTGTCTCGCGCGAGAATGCTCTTCCGCTCTCATTCGCGCAGCAGCGTCTCTGGTTTATACACAAGCTTGAGCCGAGCAGCTCAGCTTATAACATGCCCGTCGCGGTGCGTCTCAAAGGCCGTTTGGATTTCGCGGCGCTGGAGCAAACGCTGAGCGAGATCATCAAGCGTCACGAGAGCCTGCGCACAAGCTTCGGTATGAGCGACGGACAGCCCGTGCAAATCATCACTCCGCCCGAAGAAGTGGCCTTGCCTGTCCTTGACCTCAGCCACATGCCGGAGCGTGAGCGCATGGCGGAAGCGCAGACGCTCGCAACGGCAGAGGCACGGCAATCGTTCGATTTAGATCGTGGACCACTTTACCGCGCCAGCCTCCTGCGTCTCGACGACGAAGATCACATACTGATGTTTTCGATGCACCACATTATCACGGACGGCTGGAGCATGGGTGTGCTGGTGCGTGAGGTTGGGACGCTTTACCTTGCCTTCGCTGAAGGCAAGCCGTCGCCGCTCGCTCCATTGCCGATTCAGTATGCGGATTTCGCTCACTGGCAGCGCAAGCATCTGGAAGGCGAAGCGCTCGAAGCTCATTTGCGCTACTGGAAAAAACAGCTTGGCGGAACGCTTCCGGTGATGGAGTTACCTACAGACCGACCGCGCCCCCTGGTCCAAAGTTTTAGCGGCGCAAGCCAGACGATGAATCTCCCCGCGAGCCTGGTCGAGAAGCTGAATGCATTAGCGCGGCGTGAAGGCGTGACCTTCTTCATGCTGCTGCTGGCAGCTTTCAAAGCCATGCTCTATCGCTACACGGGCGAGGAAGAGATCATCATCGGCTCTCCGATTGCTAACCGTAACCGTGAAGAGATTGAGGGACTGATAGGGTTCTTTGTCAACACGCTGGTGCTGCGCACAGACCTTTCGGGGTCTCCAAATTTCCGCGAGCTATTAAAGCGCGTGCGGACAGTTGCCCTCGAAGCTTACGCGCATCAGGATATGCCTTTTGAGCAACTCGTCGAGCATCTACAACCGGAGCGGAACACGAATCGTCATCCGTTGTTTCAGGTAATGTTCCAGTTGGAGAACGCGCCCATAGGCGAAGCGTCGCTGCCCGGCCTGACCTTGCAGCCTGTGGAGGTCGAGCGAACGACGACACAACTCGATCTGAGCTTCGACATGATGGAAGACGCAGGCAGACTCTTTGTCGTGGCAGAGTACAGCACTGACCTCTTCGACGGCTCGACCATCGCGCGGCTGCTGCGCCATTTTCAGAACTTGTTGGAAGGCGTCGCCCGCGACGAGGACGCGCTCGTTGAGCAGTTGCCGTTGCTGACAACTGCGGAGCGCGAGCAATTATTAGTCGGGTGGAACGACACTGCTAAAAATTATCCTGTCGGCGAGTGTCTGCACGAGTTGTTTGAGGCACAGGTTAAGAGAACGCCCGAACGGGTCGCCGTCGAAGGCTTCGGGCAACAGTTGACCTACGCTGAACTTAACAGCCGTGCGAATCAACTGGCGCACTACCTGCGAAAGATAGGCATTGGTCCAGAAATTCGTGTCGGTGTGCTGATGGAGCGCTCGCTTGAAATGGTAACGGGCTTGCTCGCCGTCTTAAAAGCTGGCGGGGCATACGTGCCGCTCGACCCGCGTTATCCGAAACAACGTCTGGCCTTTATGTTAGATGATGCTCAAGCCTCTGTGCTCTTAACGCAGGAGAGGTTGAAGGAAGCAGTACCGGAGCATCAGGCGCAAGTCGTCTGCTTAGACGCTGACTCGGAATCAATCGCGCACGAGAGCACGCTTGATCCTACCGTTATCACCGCCGCCGAAAATCTGGCGTATGTCATCTACACTTCCGGCTCGACGGGACAACCGAAAGGCGTGGGCGTCAGTCACAAGTCTCTGGTCAACCATCAAGCGGCTGTGCGAGATGCTTACGGCCTCTCCGTCTCCGACCGCGTTCTACAATTTGCCTCGCTCAGCTTCGACGTGGCGGCGGAGGAAATCTTTCCCACGCTCTTGAGCGGCGCAACCCTTGTGTTGCTCGGTGAGCAGATGCAGGGTCTCGGCGCAATGCTCCTCGATGAGATTGAAGAGCAGGGCGTGAGCGTGCTTAACCTGCCAGCTTCCGCGTGGCACGAGTGGGTGGGCGAGTTGTCACGGTCAAGAGCTACTTTGCCGGATTGCCTGCGCTTGCTGGTCGTTGGCAGCGAGCAGGTCTCGCGTGAGAGTTTTGCCGCGTGGCAAGAGATAACGAGTGATCGCACGAGATTGCTCAACGCTTATGGCGCGACAGAGACGACCATTACCGCCACCCTTTATCAACCGGACGCGGACGGGGAAGAGACACACGCTCGCTCCGTCTTGCCGATTGGCCGCCCGCTCGCCAACACGCAGGCTTACGTTCTTGATCGTTTCTTGCAGCCCGCCCCAATCGGGGCCATCGGCGAGTTGCACATCGGCGGCGAGGGAGTGGCGCGAGGCTATTTGAATCGCCCCGATTTGACGGCGGAAAAATTCATCCCCGACACGTTCAGTCGAGAGCCGGGCGCACGGCTTTACAGGACCGGAGACCTCGCTCGCTACATGCCTGATGGTAATCTGGTCTTCCTCGGTCGCTGCGATAATCAGGTGAAAGTTCGTGGCTTCCGCATCGAGCTTGGCGAGATTGAAGCCGCGCTCGTTGAGCACGAAGCTGTCCGGCAGGCGATCATCTCTGTTCGACAAGATACTTCAGGCCACAGCCAGTTGGTGGCTTATGTCGTGGCCGAACGGGATCGGGCCATCAGGAAGAACGAGCTTCGCCAGCGATTGAGAGAGCGTCTGCCGGAATTTATGGTCCCGTCCATCTTCGTATTAATGGACCAGTTACCGCTCGCGCCCAATGGCAAAGTTGACGCCCGCGCGCTTCCCGAACCTGAAACTGTTCGAGGCGAGGCGGAAGATCAGGTGATGCCTCACTCCGAAGTCGAGCGCGCGATTGCGACTGTCTGGCAAGAGGCGCTGCGGCTGGAAAAAGTTGGCGTCAACGAAAACTTTTTTGATCTGGGCGGGCACTCGCTTCTGATGGTGCAGATTCACAACCGTCTGCGAAAGGCGCTTGACGCGAATATCACCATCCTCGATCTGTTCAAGTACCCGACGATAAGCCAGCTTGCCGCCTACATTGCTCCCGAACAGTTTTCTCTTCAAACGCAATTCCGTAGCTTTGAAGTCGAAGCGCGTCAAGATCGGGCGAGACAGGCAGGCGAAGAGATAGCAATCATTGGCATGGCAGGCCGCTTCCCACGCGCGAGCAGCATGGAACAGTTCTGGCAGAATCTGGCGGACGGCGTAGAAGCAGTCTCCTTTTTCTCCGACGAGGAATTGATGGCTGCTGGCGTGGATGCTGCGCTCTTAAACCATCCCAACTATGTCAAGGCTGGTGTCTTACTCGACGACATTGATCTGTTTGACGCTTCGTTTTTCGGATACAGCCCGCGAGAGGCTGAAGTCATGGACCCGCAGCATCGCATCTTTTTGGAATGTGCGTGGGAGGCTCTCGAACGCGCAGGGCATGACGCAGAGAAGTTCAAAGGGGCCATAGGGGTTTTCGCGGGCGCGGCCACAGGCTCCTACTTCTACAATCTATTGTCGCATCCTGAAATCATAGAGGCGGTCGGCGGAATCCAGTTAGCCATCGGAAACGATAAAGATCACATGCCCACGCACGTTTCTTATAAGCTGAATCTGCGTGGGCCGAGCGTTGCCGTCCAGACTGCCTGCTCGACTTCTCTGGTCGCCGTCCACATGGCTTGCAGGAGTTTGCTCGACGGCGAATGCCGCATGGCTCTTGCCGGTGGCGTCGCCTTGCACTCTATGGAGAAGGCCGGGTACGTCTATCAGGAAGGCGGGATAGGTTCTCCAGACGGGCATTGCCGTGCGTTCGACGCAGACGCGCAAGGGACGATTAGCGGCAGCGGTGTCGGCATCGTCGTCTTGAAGCGGCTCTCTGGCGCGCTCGCTGACGGCGATTACATTCACGCCGTCATTAAAGGCTCTGCGATCAATAATGACGGCTCTGCGAAAGTCGGCTACACGGCTCCGAGCATAGAGGGTCAGGCGGAGGCGATTCGCGCCGCTCAATCGGCGGCTGGCGTTGATGCGGAAACTATCAGCTACATTGAGGCGCACGGGACAGGAACGAGGCTCGGCGATCCGATTGAAATAGCCGCCCTCACGCAGGTCTTCCGCGAGCGCACCAACGAAAAAGGATTCTGCGCAATCGGCTCGCTGAAGACAAACCTCGGCCACCTTGACACGGCGGCAGGCGTAGCCTCGCTCATCAAGACTGTGCTCGCGCTCGAACACAGGGCCATCCCGCCAAGCTTGCATTTTGAGCAGCCGAACCCCGCGCTCGATCTCGACAGCAGCCCTTTCTACGTCAATAAAGATTTGTCCGAATGGAAGACTAACGGCACGCCGCGTCGCGCAGGCGTCAGCTCCTTCGGTATTGGCGGCACTAACGCTCACGTGATTGTCGAAGAAGCCCCGACTGCCCAGCCGTCAAGCAGCTCAAGGCCGTGGCAACTGTTGATGATTTCAGCCAAGACGGAAACTGCGCTTGATCAGGCGACCGCGAATCTTGCCGAGTATCTCAAACAGCACACGCAGTCCAATCTGGCTGATGTCGCTTATACCTTGCAGGTCGGGCGAAAAACTTTCAATCATCGCCGTGTGATAGTGTGCCGCGCGAATGATGACGCTCAGCCCGCGCCGGACATGCTTGATCCTCAGCGAGTGTTCACCTTCACGGATGAAGCGCAACGTAAGGATGTCGTCTTTATGTTTCCGGGGCAGGGAACGCAGTATGTGAACATGGGGCTTGAGCTGTACAGGCACGAACCTCTCTTCCGCGCGGAGGTGGACCAGTGCTGCGAGTTGCTCAAGCCTCACATCGGTTTTGATCTGCGCGAGATACTGTATCCAACCGAAGAGAAGATGGAAGAGGCCGCCGCAAGGCTTCAACAAACTCACGTGACGCAACCCGCGCTGTTCGTCATCGAGTATGCGCTCGCGCGAGTTTGGATGGAGTGGGGCGTGAATCCTCGCGCGATGATCGGCCACAGCATCGGCGAATACGTCGCTGCCTGCCTTGCCGGAGTATTCTCTCTGGAAGACGCGCTCGCGCTGGTCGCGCTGAGAGGCAGACTGATTCAATCGCTGCCCGCAGGCGAGATGCTCAGCGTACAGCTTCCGGCGGATGAGCTTCGCTCTCTGCTCGACGAGCGACTCTCCGTGGCCGCGATTAATGGACCATCTCTCTGCGTTGCGTCAGGGCCGGGCGAGGCCATAGACGAGTTGCAAGAGCGGCTCGCAGAGAAGGACATAAGTTGCCGCCGCTTGCACACCTCTCATGCCTTTCACTCTCAGATGATGTCACCCGTCATCGCGCAGTTCACCGAGCACCTGAAGAGTGTGAAGCTCAACGCTCCAAAGATTCGTTACGTGTCTAATGTGACGGGAACGTGGATCACATCCGGCGACGCGACCGACCCTGATTACTGGGCGCGGCACTTGCGCCAGACTGTGCGCTTCGCGGATGGCATCAACGAATTGCTGAAGGACGCGAAGATGGCGATGCTGGAAGTCGGGCCGGGACAGACCTTGAGCGCGATGGTCAGACCTCTGGCGCGCGAAACCGGACAACTCGTCATCAATTCTCTGAGGCATCCGAACGAGCAAAGTTCCGACGAAGAATTTTTGATGAAGGCGCTGGGAAGATTGTGGCTGGCAGGTGTGCGGATTGACTGGCAGGGATTCTACGCGCACGAGGTGCGCCGTCGCTTGCCGCTCCCAACTTACCCGTTTGAGCGCCGCCGTTACTGGGTTGAATGGCAAAAGCAAGCGACAACTCGCAACGGGCTTGACGATGTGGCGCGCAAAAAGCCGGATGTCGCAGACTGGTTTTATCTTCCTTTTTGGAAGCCGTCCGTCCAGCCCCGCATCACCGGAGCAAGCGACGGCGCAGAGCAGTCACCAGTCTGGCTCGTCTTCTCAGACGAACGCGGTCTCAGTGCGCGACTCAAGCAGAAGCTTGAACAAAGCGGTGGCGAAGTTATTGCCGTGAGATCGGGTGAGCGATTCGACAGGCTCGGTGAACGAGACTACACCATCTCAATTTTCAAGCCGCAGGATTACGAGGCTTTGGTCCATGACCTGAAGTCGCGCGGCAAGATGCCGGGAGCGATACTTCATGCGTTGAGCATCACAGCATTGGAGTCTGCTCAATCGAGGGAAGAGTTTTCCGAGCGAGCGATGCACGAGAGTTTCTATAGCCTTATCTTTCTCGCACGCGCGCTTGGACAACATGATGTGAGCGATAAGATTAGAATCACAATCTTGTCTGACAGTATGCAGCGCGTGACCGTAGAAGACCGCATCGTGCCGGAGAAGGCGACTATTCTTGGTCCATGCAAAGTCATCCCGAAGGAATATCCCAACATCACCTGTCGCAGCATTGATGTCGCGCTCTCGGAAAAAAATAGCTGGCAGGAAGAGAGGCTGATAGCGCAACTTGCGTCTGAACTCTTGTCGGATGCGCCGGAAGCAATGGTCGCCTATCGCGCGAATCAGCGCTTCGTTCAAGCTTTCGAGCCGGTCAGACTCGAAGGCGCTCCACTTGCGAGCACACGTTTGAAGGAAGAGGGCGTTTATTTAATCACAGGCGGGATGGGGGGCATCGGCCTTGCGCTGGCAGAGCATCTGGCGCAAACGCTCAGAGCTAAACTTGTGTTGGTGGGCCGCTCCGCCTTTCCGGCGAAAGATGAATGGCCGCAGTGGCTCTCGACTCATCCGGGCGGTGACGATGAGGTGAGCGCGAAGATTCGCCGTGTACAGGCAATGGAAAATCTTGGCGCGGAAGTGATGGTTGCGAGCGCAGATGTTTCTAATCAAGCGCAGATGCGGGAGGCGTTGCGAAGGGCGCGCGAGCAGTTTGGCAAGATTAACGGTGTGATTCACGCGGCGGGTATTTCGCCGGGAGGAATGATTGAAACAGAACAGCAAGAGATGACCGCGAGCGTTCTTGCGCCAAAAGTTAAAGGGACACGAGTGCTCGAAGACCTGTTCAAAGACGAGCAGTTGGATTTCCTCGCGCTCTTCTCGTCGCTCAGCTCAATCCTTGGCGTGTTCGGGCAGGTGGATTATTGCGCGGCTAATGCCTTCCTCGACGCCTTCGCTCATTACAATATCCAACAGCACGGCACGCCGACTGTGACGATAAACTGGGATGCGTGGCGGGACGTGGGGATGGCTGCCAGCGCAGGTTTGCCTTTCCGTTTGAGCGCAGGGGCGTTCAAAGCAGGTAAAGTTGAGAGGGAAATCACCGGAGATGCGGAACAGGCTCAGAGTCTTCTGGCGGATGCGATTTCAACTGCGGAGGGCATAGATGCCTTTGAGCGCATTCTGGCTCATGACGTGTTGCCACAGGCGCTCGTCTCAACCAGAGATTTGCAGAGCGTGATGAGGCAGGCCGAGGCGATGACGCAATCGCAAATTCTTGAAGAGGTCGCGCAGTTGCAGCAGTCGCGCTCGGTGTACCCGCGCCCTAATGTGCAGACCGCTTATGTTGCCCCGCGCAACGAGCTTGAAGTGCAAATTGCCGTGGTGTGGCAAAGCGTGCTTGGGATAGAGCCGGTTGGCGTGCATGACAACTTTTTTGATCTGGGAGGCCACAGCTTGCTCGCCACACAACTCGCCACGCGTCTCAGGGAACTCTTTCACGCGGAGATACCTCTGCGGGTCGTCTTCGAGCACCCGACTGTGGCCGGACTTGCAGAGCACGCCATCGAAGACGAGCGGAGCGCGATCAACGTGGCGCGTCCGCCGACAATTGTTCCCGTCAACAGGCAGACGCGGGTTGTGAGGCGTCCGCGAAAACATAGACCACTCTGACTATCTCCTGATCTCTCTTTATGACCGAAGCCTTTCTCTCTAATCCTGCTGCTGCCCCATTGGGGGCGGAAGAAGCCGCCGTCGAAGATGTCTATGTCTTCCCGCTCTCGTTTGCGCAGCAGCGTCTCTGGTTCTTCCAGCAAATGTATCCGGAGAGCACGGCTTACAATGTGCCTGTCTCTACGCGGATGCGAGGTCAACTACAGGTCGAGCAGATACGCGAGGCGCTCAGCGAGATAGTGCGCCGACATGAAGTCTTGCGCACCAGCATTGACGTGCTCGATGGTCAGCCCGCGCAGATCATCTCGCAAGAGCATGATGTCTCATTGCCTGTGCTGGATTTAAGTCATTTGCCTGCCGCAGAGCGAGAGGCGGAGGCGCGGCGTCAGGCTACGGCACAGATGGACCAGGCGTTTGATCTCAGACAAGGGCCGCTCTGGCGCGTCAAGCTGCTGCGCCTGTCGGAGGAAGATCATCTGCTGGTTCTGGTCCTGCATCACATTATCTGCGACGGGTGGAGCATCGGCGTGTTCTTCGATGAGATAACCACACTCTACACGGCTTATATGGCTGGCAAGAGTTCGCCCCTGCCGGAGCTTCCCATTCAGTATGCCGATTATGCTGTGTGGCAGCGCGAATGGTTGACGGGCGAAGTGCTGGAGCAACAGTTGGCCTACTGGCGCGAGCACTTGAGCGACGCGCCGCCGGTGTTAGCGTTGCCGACGGACAGGCCGCGCCCGCAGGTTCAAACTCTGGATGGCGCATACGTTCAATTTGTCTTCCCCACAAGTTTATCGGCAAGGCTCCGGCAACTTTGCCAGCGTGAAGAGGTCACGTTGTTCATGCTCTTGCTGACCGGATTTCAGGCGTTGCTCTCGCGCTACAGTGGGCAGATGGATGTGCTGGTCGGGACACCGATTGCCGGACGAAACCTGCAAGAGGTCGAGAGCTTGATAGGTTTTTTTGTGAATACATTAGTGCTTCGCACAGACTTGTCCGGCGACCCCGGTTTTCGAGAGTTACTGCAAAGAGTAAAAGAGGTCTGCCTTGAGGCTTACGCGCATTCCGAGTTGCCGCTTGAAAGGCTGGTCGAAGAGTTGCAGCCGGAAAGAAGCCTCAGCCACTCGCCGCTTTTTCAGGTGCTGTTCGTTCTGCAAAATACGCCTCAATCGGAAGCGCTCCATCTGCCGGAATTGGAAGTCAGCCCGGATGAGTTTCACATCACGACTTCGGCCTTCGATTTGACACTGAATACAGAGGAAATAGAAGAGAATATTTACGGCAGGTTTCGTTACAACACCGATCTGTTCGAGGCGGAAACAATCCGGCGCATGGCAGAGCACTACCTGATGCTCTTAGAAAACAGCGTGAATAATTTGGACCAACCATTCACGCAGTTGCCGCTCTTGAGCGTTCGAGAGCGTCGGCGAATACTGCAAGAGTGGAATGATACTAAGCGCGAATTCCCACTTGATGTTTACGTCCACGAGATGTTTGAGAGACAGGCCGCGCACACGCCCGATGCAGTTGCCCTTGAGTTCGACGGCGAGCAGCTAAGCTATGCGGAATTAAATCGAAGAGCTAACAAAGTGGCGCATCACTTGCGCCGCTTAGGAGTTGATGAGGACCAGCCGGTCGCTATCTGCATCAGACGATCTCTTGAGATGATTGTCGCCCTCGTTGGCGTGCTCAAAGCCGGAGGAGCGTATGTGCCGTTTGATCCGGCCTCTCCACGCGAGCGTCTGAGCTTCATGTTGGAGGAGACCGAAGCCACCGTACTGCTGACGGAGCAAAGCCTCGTCGAAGACTTACCGGAAACGCGTGCGCGCGTTGTTTGTTTGGACACTGACTGGCCGACTATCAATGAGTCGAGCGGCGACAATCCGAGCCTCGCGCTCTCGCCCGCCAGTCTCGCTTACATCATCTACACCTCGGGTTCGACTGGTAGGCCGAAAGGAGTGATGGTCAGCCATCGCAGCCTTCTAAACTCAATCCTTGCTCAACAAGCTTCCTATCAGGAACCTATTGCCAGCACTTTATTGCTGATGTCCTATTTCTTCGATGGCTCGCTCTTTTCCATCTTCTGCACGCTCTCTCAGGGCGGACGGCTGATCATCCCGCGCGAAGGTGAGCAGGCGGACCCGTCGCTCATCGCCCGGCTGATTGCTGAGAAGCATGTTCCGCACATCTTTACCGTCCCATCATTTTATTCTCTGCTGTTGGAGCAGGCGCAGCCGGAGCGCTTACAGTCTTTGCAGGTGGTTCACGTCGGGGCCGAAAGCTGCTCTTCGCAACTTGTCAACAGTCATCAAGAGCTTCTCCCGCAGTCCATCCTGTTCAATGAATATGGGCCGACGGAGGCAGCTATCTGGTGCTCGCAATATACCTGTCAGGCTCCGGCAACGAAGACCTCAATTCCCATTGGCCGCCCCGTGAGCAACGCGGAAATCTACTTGCTTGACGACCGTCTTCAGCCTGTGCCGGTTGGCATCGCGGGGCAACTCTACATCGGCGGCTACGGCGTTGCGCGAGGCTACTTGAACCGTCCTGACCTGACTGCCGAAATGTTTATCCCCCATCCGTACAGCCATGAGCCGGGCGAGCGTCTTTACCGGACAGGAGACATGGCGCGTTATGAAGCGGACGGGAACATCTTGTTTCTGGGACGCCGCGACAGCCAGGTGAAGGTGCGTGGCTACCGGATTGAGCTTGGCGAGATAGAGACAAAACTCTGCGAGTGCAACGGGGTGCGGCAAGCGTTGGCGGTTGTGCGCGAAGATGCGCCGGGCGAGAGCCGCCTCGTTGCTTACCTTGTCAGCGAGGAAGAGCAGCAGCCGACGGCGCAGGAATTACGGGACCACTTAAGAATGAAATTGCCGGATTACATGATTCCGGCTTCGTTCGTCTTTCTTGAAGAGTTGCCGCTCACGCGAAACGGTAAGCTTGACCTGCACGCGCTCCCGCCTCCCGGTGGAGCGAGACCGGGTTTGGTCGAAGACTACGTGGCCCCGCGCACCGCGTTGGAGCGGTTGCTGGCAGAGATGTGGCAGGAGATTCTGGGGATGGAGCGTGTCGGAGTCCAGGATAATTTCTTCAATCTGGGTGGAGATTCTCTGCGCGCCGCAATCCTCATCAACAAGCTGCAAGAGCGGCTCGGCGATTTTCTTTATGTGGTGGCGCTCTTTGAAGCTCCAACCATTGCGTCTCTGGCTGCGTACTTAACGGCGCACTACTCCGGCGCAGTATCCAGAGTAATCGGAGATGAAGTCGTAGAGGCGAAGCCGACCACTGGCGAAAAAGTCGAAGCATCTTCGACGGTTAATGCCGCAAGGGTCGCGCAGGTGAGGGAACTAATCGGCGCTCAAACTTTTCAATCGCCGCCCGCCGTCAAAAATCCTCCTGCCATTTTTATCCTCTCGCCGCCGCGCTCCGGTTCGACGCTGCTGCGAGTGATGCTGGCGGGACATCCCCGTCTCTTCGCTCCTCCGGAGTTGGAGCTTCTCTCTTTCAACACGCTCGCGGAGAGACGGGAGGCGCTCTCAGGAAAGTATAGCTTCTGGTTGGAGGGTACGATTCGCGCCGTGATGGAGATTAAAGGCTGCGCGATGGAAGAAGCGCGTGGGATAATAGAGGAGTACGAAGCAGAGAATCTGAGCGTGCCCGAATTTTACCGCTTGATGCAGGAGTGGATTGGAGAGCGACGGCTGGTTGATAAAACGCCTTCCTACGCTCTGGATAAAGAGGTCTTGCGTCGCGCCGAAAGCTGCTTCGACGATTGTTTGTACATACATCTCCTGCGCCACCCTTACGCCGTGATACGCTCGTTTGAAGAGGCAAAGCTTGAGCAGGTCTTCTTCCGTTACGAGCATTCCTTTCCGAGACGCGAGCTGGCGGAACTTATCTGGCTTATCAGTCAACAGAACATCAGAGAATTTCTGGCAGAAGTCCCTCAACGAAGACAATACCGTTTGAGGTTTGAAGAGTTGGTGACGAGGCCCGGAGAAGTGCTCGAAGGCTTATGTGATTTTCTGGGCCTTGAGTTTCACGAGGAGATGGTCGAGCCGTACCGCGAGAAAGAGAAGCGCATGACGGATGGCATTCATCCGCTCTCGCAGATGCTTGGCGACGTGAAGTTTCACCAGCACAGCCGTGTTGACGCCAGCGTCGCGTCGCGCTGGAAAGAGCAGGCGGCGAACAATCCTCTGGGCGAGGTGACGTGGGAAGTCGCCGAAGCCCTCGGATACGAAAGAGAGCAAGCGGCCACTGGCTCAATGCTCGTAGCAATCCAGCCGCAAGGCTCACAGCCTCCGTTCTTCTGCGTTCATCCTATCGGCGGCGGCGTCTTTTGTTATCGAGACCTTGCACGACATCTGGGTTCGGATCAACCGTTCTACGGTTTACAGGCGCGAGACCTCTTGCCGAATCAAGAGCCGCACTCGCGTGTTGAAACGATGGCCGCCGATTATATTAGAGCTTTGCGCGCAGTTCAGCCCACAGGTCCATACCGGCTCGGCGGCTGGTCGTTGGGTGGCGTTGTGGCCTTCGAGATGGCACAGCAGCTACAGCGACAAGGCGAGAGCATCGCCGTGCTCGCCCTCATTGATTCTGTCCCGCCCGCTCTGATGTTCAACCGCGCGCACCATCCACATCACGGTGATGCAGCGCAATCGAACGGCGAGACTACTTCGAGCAATCAGGATGTTCTGCCGATTTTGGATGAGCTGTGCCGGACGGGTACGGACGAGGAGATTAAAGATGCTTTTGAAGAAGCACGGCGCGAGGGATTTCTGCCCCCTGAAATAGCTCCGAAGGATTTCCGCCGTTGGCTGCGAGGTTGTCAGGCCAGAATTCAGGCCATGCGCGCATATACTCCATCCACGTTTGCAGGTCGCATCATTCTCTTCAAAACCAACGAGCCGGATCACGCCAACGAGTTCACAGATGAGGAGGCGAAGAACTTCGACCCCGCTTTCGGTTGGAGCGAGCTTGCAACTGAAGGTGTAGAGACACACACCGTTGCCGGATCGCATCAGAAAGTAATCCTTGAGCCGTATGTCTCCGAGCTTGCAACACTGCTCAAACGCTGCCTTGCGCAAGCTACATAAAAGCAGATTCAAACAGGGATGGACAGGATAGACAGGATAAAAAGCAAGGATGAAGGCGGAAGGAT
>JBAWGU010000269.1:0-10436 GCA_049593215.1 Pyrinomonadaceae bacterium | reverse complement strand
CCTTCATCATCAATCTACTCTTCTTCCCTTTCCCCTTTTAACCTTTTCCCCCAAAGGTTTTTAGTAGCCATGTAATTCTGTAATCGCGCGTGCTACATCTTCTGCTTGCGGGAGTATCGCGTCTTCGAGTTGCGGCGCGTAGGCGACGAAGGTGTCGAGGGCGGCGACGCGGCGCACGGGCGCGTCGAGGTACTCGAAGAGTTCATCGCCGATGCGCGCGGCGATCTCTGCGCCGAAGCCCCATGAGAGCGTATCTTCGTGCGCGACGATGACCTTGCTTGTCTTCTTCACAGTTTCCGTAATCGCATCCCAGTCGTAAGGGTTGAGCGAGCGCAGGTCCAGAATCTCACAGCTAATGCCCTGCTGCTCAGCTTGCTTTGCTGCGACGATGGAGCGTTGGACGAGCGCGCCGTAAGTGATGATGGAGAGGTCTGTGCCTTCGCGCACCCGTCTAGCTTTGGCGAAAGGAATCATAAAATCTTCGCCCGGATACTGCGACTTGTTGTAAGCCTGACGATAGAGATGTTTATGTTCGAGGAAGAGCACGGGGTCGTCGCAACGAATCGCCGTGCGCAGCAAACCGTTGGCATCGAGCGCGTTTGAAGGATAGACAACTCTCAATCCCGGAATGTGCGTGAAGAGGGAAACGCCCGACTGCGAGTGATAGACTGCGCCGCCTTTCAAGTAGCCTCCGACAGGCACTCTCATCACGACGGGAGATTTCCAATCGCCGCCCGAACGCCAGCGCATCAACGCCAGCTCGTTACGAATCTGATGATACGCGGGCCAGATGTAATCGAAGAACTGAATCTCGACGACAGGTTTCAGCCCGCGCGTTGCCATGCCAATCGCACGCCCGACGATGTTCGCTTCCGCAAGCGGAGAATTGAAGACACGCCCCCCGCCAAACTTCCTTTGCAAGTTGGCAGTGACTTTGAAAACTCCGCCCTTGCCTTTCACCTTCTCAAGATTCTCTTCGCGCGAACAATCTGCCACGTCTTCGCCGAAGACGACGATTGAAGGATCGCGCGCCATCTCCGTATGAAGGCAGCGATTGATAAGGTCAACCATCGTGCCCGCATTGCCTGAAAGCTCTGCGCCGTCTTCCGTGTCAAACTCTTTCGAGGTCGGGTCAACGTCCGGCGAATAGATAAACTGCAATGCCGTCTCCGGCGCAGGCTGCGGACTTGCGAGCGCGAGATCAGTCGCCTCATTCACTTCGCGCTCGACTTCATCTTTAATCTTTTGCAGTTCCTCTTGAGAAGCGATGCCTTCATCAACAAGCAGCGCGCCGAAACGCTTAATCGGGTCGCGCTCGGCGTCTGAGGCGCGCTCTTCCGTTGGACGATAAAGTTTCTCGTCGTCCGAGAGCGAGTGCGAATAAGGGCGAATCACTTTCGCATGAACAAGCGCAGGACCATTCCCCTCGCGGCAATACTCTACAGCGCGCTGCATCGTCTCAAGAGAATCGAGCACGTCCGTCCCGTCGCACTTCTGTATCAACAGATTCGGGAACCCGCTCACGAGTTTCGAGACATCGCCGCCAGCCGTCTGCACTTCAACAGGCACGCTGATCGCATAGCCGTTATCTTCCACCAGAAAGAGCACAGGCAGTTTCAGATTGCACGCCGTGTTCAGTGCCTCCCAGAACTCGCCCTCGCTCGTCGTGCCGTCGCCGACAGAGACATACGCCACTTCATCACCGTGAAAACCTGCGACGCGCGACTTTAATTCATCCACAAGCTTTGCGCGATAGGTAGCTTCAGCGCAGCCTACGGCCTGCAAGAGTTGCGTGCCTGTGGGCGAAGATTGCGAGACGATGTTGAGCCGTTTGTGTCCCCAGTGCGAAGGCATCTGCCGCCCGTGCGAGTTCGGATCATCTTGCGCGCCGACTGCCGAGAGAAGCTGTTCGAGCGGCGTCATACCAAGCTGCAAACAGAGCGCGCGATCACGATAATAAGGATAGAACCAATCGTAACCCGGCTTCAGGACCATCCCTGCCGCCACGAGCACAGCCTCATGCCCCGCGCCGCTAATCTGAAAGAAAATCTTGTTCTGCCCCTTAAGCTGAATCTCTTTGTCGTCGAGCCGCCGCGACAGATACATCGTGCGAAACGCGCCCATCATCTCTTCGCGGTCAAACTCCTGCTCCGCGTGCGCTCTTATTGCAGTTGACATCGCTTCCGGTTTCCTCACAAGTTTTAATACTTTGGTTTCCATCTTCATTTAGAAAATTTTTTCCATTAACTCGTCACGACTGATTCCAAAGTGCGTAGCCACATCATCCAGAATCGCAGCCAAAGTGCCGATGCGTAAAGGATCGTGACTTGGAACGGTCACATGATGTTCGCCGCCACCCGCGGTTGTCAGGCGCAGATGGCTGCCTGTTTGTCGCGTGACCTGATAGCCGAGAGCTTTCAGAGCCTTAGCAAGTTTTGCTCCCGAAATATCGCGCGGCAGTTTCACGACGCAATCACTTCTTCACGCACAAAGTGGAGGCGAATAATGCGCGGAACTTGCCCTTCATCGAAGTGACAGCGTACAGCATCGCGCACCTGTTCACGCAGGCTTTCCAGATCGTCAGCTTCTGTAAAGATAGAAACGCCAAGCGCGCGTGCTGTGTATCCGCCTTCTGGCGCGTCCTCCACGAGAAAGATCAACTCATCCATCACACTGCCCTTTTAACCCTCGTAATCAGTTTCAAGGGTCATACGATAATCTTCTGCCATCGAAGGATGACCGTGCGCCATTGCCACTTCAATTCCCTTGTTATAACACTCTCGCGCACGCTCACGCTCGCCCACTTTCTCATACGCCTGCGCCAGCATCCCGTAAGCATTGCCTTCATCATCCGCGTGCGTTAAATAACTTTTGAGCGTTTCAATCAACTCGTCATACCGCCCGGCCTTCTCATACTCCTTCGCCAGCCCGAACAGCACGCTCGTGTTGCTCGGATCGCTCTCAAGCATCTGCTTGAAGATGTCTATGCGCGATGTTCCCATCTTATTTATCGAAAACCAAACTAACTCTGAACTTCAACTGATAGCACCCCGAATCCAGCACAGGGGCTTAATGAGCATTCGGATCGTCAACCGTCATCCCTTCAGCCAGTGCCGCCGCATTGAGCGCAGCGTCTGCGGAGATGAGTGTTGGCGGCGTTAGGCTATTCCCCAACCTCACATTGTGAACCTCCAACGCGCCAGCTAGTTGTACTGCATCGTAACCGCGTAGGGCATAAGCTTCTGCCAAGGTCATAGCGAGCGAAATCAGATTCTGGCTAATCTCAATCGGAAGATAAATTGTCAACAGTTCACGGCGAAACCTCGTCAGCGACGCTTTCATATCAATGTCTGAAAGACTACCTTCACGGAAACGACGTGCGATGGCCGAAACAACTTCTACTGCCGTGATGCGTGCGATGAAAATACGACTAGCGTTTGATGGATCAACAATCCCTGAAACCCAGTCTGTGCCTGTCTCCGTGACGTAACGCTTGACAAGCGCACTGCTGTCGAAGAAATAAGTATCCAACTAACGGCGCTCCTCGATAATTGTTTCGGAGACCGGCTTGCCTTTCACTTCAATTGGTTTGTAACTGCGATAAGCCTCACGCTCCTCTTTGCTTGGCCGGGAGGGAATGCTGCTGATAATACCTTTAGCCAGAAGCATCTGCTCGAACTCGTCCTCCGTCATCTGCGCGCGAGGTGGCTCAAGCATTCTATCCACTTCCTCGCGCAGCCTGCGCAGATCGTCGGGCGATAATGTTTTTACTTCGCTTAAAACCTTTTCCAGAATTGCGCTCATATTTTACTTACCTCCGATAATGAGCTTGGCAATGGTTTGCAACTGCATGTTGGAAGTGCCTTCGTAGATTGCGCCGATCTTGGAGTCGCGCCAGTATTTTTCGACGGGATAATCTTTGACGAAGCCGTAGCCGCCGTAGAGTTCGATGGCACGGGATGCGACGCGCTCGGCGACGCGAGATGAGTAGAGCTTTGCCATCGCGGCCTCTTTGACAAAATTCTTTCCTTCGTCTTTGAGGCGCGCGGCGTTATAGACCATCAGGCGCGCGGCCTCAAGCTCAGTCGCCATCTCTGCAAGCTGGAATTGCACGCCCTGAAATTCGTTGATGCTCTTGCCGAACTGTTGACGCTCGGAGGTGTAGGCAATCGCGGCTTCGAGCGCGCCGCGCGTGATGCCGATCATCTGCGCGCCGATGCCTATGCGACCTTCGTTCAGAGTTTCAATCGAAACCTTGTAGCCCTTGCCGACCTCGCCCAGCACATTCTCTTTCGGCACGCGGCAATCTTCCAAAATTATTTCCGTTGTCGAAGAAGCGCGGATGCCGAGCTTGTTCTCTTTCTTGCCGACTGAAAAACCTGCGAAACTTTTCTCGACGATGAAGGCTGTGATGCCGCGATAGCCAGCTTCGGGGTTAGCGTTTGCAAAGACGATAAAGATTTCCGCTTCGTTGCCGTTCGTGATCCAGAGCTTGCGCCCGTTGATGACGTAAGCGTCTCCGTCTTCGACTGCGCGCGTCGCCATCGCAAACGCGTCGGAGCCTGAGCCTGCTTCGCTCAAGGCGTAAGCGCCGACCTTTTCACTTGCGAGTTGCGAGAGATATTTCTGCTTCTGTTCTTCATTGCCCCAACGAATGATGGCGTTGTTGACCAGAGTGTTCTGCACATCAACGAAGACACCGACGGATGCGTCAACGCGCGAGAGTTCTTCGACGGCGAGAATGGCTGTGAAGAACGACGCGCCCGCGCCGCCATACTCTTCCGGCGTCTCAATGCCCATTAAGCCGAGATCGAAACATTGCTTGATGAGCGCAGGGTCGAGCTTACCGTGCTCGTCCATCTCTTCGACTCGACGGCGCAACTCGCCTTCTGCGAATTCGCGCACGCTCGCTCTGAACATCTCTTCGTCTTCTGAAAGCGTAGTCAACGGTTGATGAATGGGTTGCTCAATGGCTTTTTGGCTTTGACTCATTTTTTTAGCTCAAGAGAAATTCTGGGATTGGTTTTGACAGACCATCATAATAAAGGCAAAAGGGAAAAGGCAAAAGCTGCGGACAGATGGCGAAAGGATTCAGACTGTAATTCGAGAGCTTTCCATCAGACAAAACAGAGTCACCCGCAAACCTGATTGACTTACGGGTGACTCTGTATCAACTTCAAATGGATGGTATAGAGAATCAGTTAACGAGGAACACATCCCAGGCCCAACGCCCGACCTGTGCCCCTTTCGCGTCCTTCACTTTTGCGCGATAGCGGAACTGGTTGCTATATTTGTCTGTTCGTTTCGATTCCTTGTAATCAAGACCAATAGAATGCACTCCGAGGTCTTCCAGCCTGTGCAGCTCGTATGCCTCGGAAATACCATTATGATTGATGTCCCGCCATAGACGAAGCGATGAGAAGATGGCATCTTTCTTGTTAATTAATCCATCACTATTGCCACCGTTCGCAGGTTTGTCATATTCGGCGAGAGCAAGGAATCCGTTCCTCTCTTCACCTGCTGGCGGTGTCGGCTGCGGAGTGAAATTGCCAAACAATTCTTGCCCGTTGTCTATCGTCCCATTGCCATTGCGGTCGAGTGCAAGCCATGTGTCATCTGCATTGGCAGAGGTCCACGAGAGATGCTCTGGCGTGCCATCGCTATTAAGGTCGAAGTTGACTCCATTTGCCGCAGATGTCAGGTCGAAGCCATTACCTAGTACGTCTATGATAATTGGTGAGGGATTATTGCGTGCTACGCAGTCACAGACTTCAGTGTTCCAAGACTCTTCAGGTGGACAAGGCTGAGGCGGGCATGAGGAACCACCGTCAGAACTGCAAGTGTTACTGGTAGAGTTCCAATACCCACCGGCATCTTCACAGTCAGTCTGAGATATATCTGCTATCTGACCACACCACCAATCACAAACAGACTTAATCCACAAACAGTCGTTCCTGTCTGGAGGTGGCGTCCCTGTCGGAGTGGCACATGGTGTTGGTGTTGGGCTTGAGCAACCGAGACAAAATTTGTCTTCACTTACGGACGAATCATCTGGAAGTGTATAGGAGACTGCCCACCCAGGGGTTGGCGGTTGCAAGCAAGTACACTGGCAACTGCTCTGCCCGCCAACACCGTTCGTGCAGACTGGATTAGCATGATGACTGTGTCCTTGACAATCTTTATAATCATATGAAATGTCGCAGCCGGACGAACCATGAAGGTTTACTTTACACTTTTGCGATATGCAATTAGATGATGTTTGAGAAAAAACCGAGATACAGAATGTGGCTAGGCAAATCACCAGCCAAAATATTTTTCGCTTCATGGGGGACTCCGTATCAAAATGAAAAAATATTCAGTAGCGGCCTATTTCTGCCTGAGAGTCTGTTGGTGTATTTGGTTTCGCAAGGCATCTTCGCCCTTAGTTGTAAGGATGTCCTTCATCCATTGCTTGTAGAATAGTGCGCCCTGCTTAACTGCGCTATCCTCTAACTCCTTATCATTTGGTAGTTCATCACTCGACAGTTTTCCTACCGCGCCATCTATCTTTTGAGAATTCTCTTCATAACTTTTCTCTATCCATCGTTTATAAATTTCGGCTCCTCTTCTCCGTGAGAGAAGTTTTTTATACATTTCAGACTTTTTGATGCCGACCCCATCTGAGCCTTCAAACTCGGCAAAAGAAAATCCTACTCGAACGCTTTTAATCGCATGTCCTTCCTCAGCAGCATCTTTAGTCAAGCGGGGGATAAATTTTTCCTCATAAGGAGCAAAAGCTCTAATTCCTTTAGCTTCTACCATGTCCTTATGAGGTCTATAATCTACGAGCTGCTCTGTCTGGCATGTACTCTCGTCTGTGAAAGTTATCGTCCAGACAATTCCTATTGCTGTAATGTTTCGATTGCTGAGATTCCTTATTTGAAGAGAGGAACTTTCCAAGCCAATTTCTGAGGTTTGATATGACGCTTCGACAATTTCTATGATTTTTTCTCCTGACTCCGCTACCAAATCTTGTTTTAAAGCAGAGTGAGTATCAGTTCCTTGGATGTTTTCCTCCATTCTTTTGTTATTTCGTGAAGAATGTGCAAACGTAAAGGCTAATGTCATACAAAATATAAATAAGCCCATAACGAAAATTGGCATCACTTTTTTGGTTTTCACGCTTATGACCTCCGGATTACTGTCTACGTGAACACATAGACAGACACAATCTTCATCTACTTGGAAAGAAAATGTTGATGTGAGATTAGCAGGAGCGGGACTCTGCGGTGGAGTGAGGCTCATGCCACCAAACACCTTGAGCGCAGGCAATATACTTTCATCACTTTTAGCTGTCAAGTAAGATTGTGATCGAAAATATAACGAGCATCCTGCCAAATCTTTTAGCCCGACATTTGTCGGATGAATGTTGCTCCCATCGTAAAATTCCTGCCTTTATGTTCGATTCCTGCTTGAGTGCGGGCGGGCACGCGCTTTGCTGGGTTGAGAATGGCGGCTTAATCTCGTATCTTTTTCTTCTCTCGCACAGATGGAAAACCTTAAAGCCTGTTGGAATGAGCCAAACCGTTAGTCAAAAAAGCAGGGCAAAAAAGTTTAAGCCCCTCGGTATCATCTTCGCCGTTCTGGGTCTGGCCCTCTTCGCCTATTTTGTGGAGAAGACAGGCGTGACGGAAATTGTCGAAGGCATCAAGCGACTGGGCGCGGGCTTTGTGATTGTTCTGGCATTCGCGGGAGTGAGAAAGCTTGTTCGCGTGTGGGCGTGGATGCGTTGTTTTGAAGACCGAGAGAGCTTGCGCTTTAGTGACGCTTTCAAGGCGATGCTGGTGGGTGATGCGCTGGGAAACCTAATGCCGCTCGGCATCGTCGTGAGCGAGCCGACGAAGGCGGCGTTTGTGCGCAAGCGTGTGCCGCTCATCTCTTCGCTTTCAGCCCTTGCCATCGAGAATCTTTTCTACAGCCTGTCTGTCATCATCTTCATCGTCTGCGGCATGGCGACGCTGCTCTTGAGTTTTCCTCTGCCCAGACTGCTGCGTTACGCCAGCATCGGATGGTTGATTGGCACTGCCGTAATTCTTCCCGCAGCCTACTTTGTCATTCGCAGGCAATGGAAATTTTTGAGCGGCGCGCTCGATTTTCTTTACGGGCGCGGCATCGGAAAAAGATTGCTTGAGACGCGGCGCGAGCGTGTGCGCTCTCTGGAAGATCGCGTCTATGGATTCTACGTGCGTAACCGTTCGCGCTTTCTGCCAATCTTTTTGCTTGAAGCCTGCTTTCATCTCTCCGGCGTGTTAGAGGCTTACGTCACGCTCTCGTTCATCAGCACGCGACTCGCGCCGACGCTGCTCATGGCTTTCATGTTTGAATCCGTCAATCGCGTCATCAACGTAGTTTTCAAGTTCGTGCCTCTGCGCACGGGCGTGGACGAAGCGTTCACAGGGCCGCTTGCCAAACTCTTGCAGTTCGGCACGGCCACAGGCGTCACCCTCGCAATCATACGCAAGGCGCGCGACATCTGTTGGACCGCGCCCGGCATCATCCTGTTGATTCATCGCGGCCTCTCCGTGCGCCACGCTGCCGAAGAGACGGAAGGAATCATTGAAACGGAATTGAACTCGCCGCGCGCTGCGTCAACCGTCGCCGCGAGCGAAACCAGATAAATAAAAATTGTCCATTGTCCGTTGTCCGTTGTCCGCTGTAGAAAACGAAAAACAAAGGACAACGGACAACGGACATAAAGGGGAGTTGTTGTGTCACGCTCTATTGGGGTAGGTCCGGTTGGGAGAGAAGCGTTTGCTTCTGACAGATTAAGGCGCGGCCTTGCGGCTGTGGGCGTGAGCGGGTTGACGCTGGCGCTGGTCACGCTCGTCGTCTTCGGCTTCGGCCTGCGCTTGAGCGGCATCGAGCGCGTCGGCTTTGCCGAGGATGAGATTAACAAGCTCGATGCTGTGCGCTCGTATGAGCGCGGCGACATCAGTCCGAACGCAGAGCATCCGATGTTGATGAAGGCCATGATGTACGCCTCCGTGCAGGCCGCACGCGTCTGGAACGCGAGAGCCGGGAGCGGCATCAGCGACGAAGCCGCCCTGCGCTTCCCAAACATTCTCTTCGGCGCGCTCACCGCGCTTCCGATCTTTCTGCTCACGGCAGCCCTCTTTGATCGCCGCGCAGCTTTGATTGCCGCCGCGCTCTGGTCCACAGGCATCAACGCCATCACCTACAACCGCATCGCCAAGGAAGACACGCTGCTGGTCTTCTTCATGCTCTTTGCTTTCTACTTTTACCTGAGAGCGAAGCAGACGAGCGGGTTCGACCCGAAGGGCAAGCGGCGTTACTACAGCCTGAGCGGAATCTCTTTCGGCTTGATGATGGCCTCAAAGTATTTCCCGCACTACCTGGGATTGAACATGCTCTATCATCATCTGTTCCGCGTGCGCGAGCGCGAGGCCGGAGAGCCGCGCGGGAAGACTCCAACGCTCTTTTACATACTCGTTGCCGCAGCCTTCCTCGTTGCTAATCCGGCAGTGCTTTTGCCGCACACGTGGGCATACCTGAATGCTTACACAAGCGAGCAACTGCTCACGCACACAGGCTATCTGATGGGCGAGCATCTCTATAAGAACAACGTCACGAGCACGCCCTTTGGCACGCCCGTCTATTTCTACGCGCTCTTTCTGGCAATCAAGATTCCTTTGCCGGTGCTACTCGCTTTCCTCGTCGGCCTCTTCAGTTGCTTGCGAAAGCCTAAACACCCGGGACACGGATTTCTGCTGCTGATGTTCGCGCTCTGGATTATTCCTTACTCTTTGATGGGCGCGAAGTGGCTGCGCTACACGCTCTCGCTGATGCCTTTCGTGTACATGATTGCAGCCGTCGGCATCATCGCGCTGATAAGCTGGTCCGGCGAGTTAATCAAAAAAGTTTTTGCCGGAGAGCGTGCGACGCAGGTTGCGACGGCGTTTGCTCTTCTGATTTTTATATTGTTGCCCGCGTGGACCGCCTATGCTGCCGGGCCGCACTATGCGCTCTACACGAACGCGCTCAGCGGCGGGCGCAGTGGATACTATTTTCCGCACGACGAGTTTTATGATGACGGGTTAAGAGAAGCCATACGCCACATTTGCGAGACTGCGCCGCAGGGCGCGACCATTCTGCATGAGACGCCCGGCGTCGTGCGCTACTATTTAGAGAAGTACGGGCGCGCGGACTTGAACTCGCGCGTCCTCTCCGCGCGCGACGTGAATTTGAATGAAGTTCAGCAACCCGCTTACGTGATTTATCAACGCGGGCGTACGTACTTTGAGAATCAGGAGAAGCTCAAAGAAGTGCGCGCGAAGTGGCAGCTTGTTTATGAAGTGAGCGTGCAGGGCTTGAGCGCAGTTGAAGTTTATTCTTTTTGAGAACTCTCTTTGCGGCCTTTGCGAAAAACCTTTGCGTCC
>JBAWGU010000268.1:0-1828 GCA_049593215.1 Pyrinomonadaceae bacterium | reverse complement strand
ATCCTGTCTATCCTGTCCATCCTGTTAATTTATTGTTTGAATAAAAGACGGGCAGGGACAAGCCCTGCCCCTACGATTTTAGCGTTGCTTTTGACACAGAGCTTCAAATCACGTTACCCTTACACGTTTGTTGCCGACGGTGAATCGCGGCAGCATTTTTTTTGTGCATTATATTTTCAAGGAGCATTTTTTAAACTTGTCCGCATCCGTTGAGACTGTTTCCACGAGCATTGCGCCGGATTTTTTCGTCAAGCGCACGGCTCGTTCCAAAAGTCGCGTGCTCGTTGTTTTCGCTCTGGCGTTGATTGTCCTTGTCGGCTTCAGTTTTCGCGCCACACAGCTCGGGGCCGAAGGCTTGAGCGAAGACGAGTTGAATAAGCTGCGCGCTGTTGAAGATTATCGCGCGCACGGGTTGACTGCCGCCAACGGTGAGCATCCGATGTTGATGAAGGCTTTGCTGACCTTGAGTATCGTCGGCGCGGAAAGATGGAACAGCAGCGCGTTTGCCGCAGAGCATCCGTCATGGGAAATCTCTACGGAGGCGGCTCTGCGCCTGCCTGCCACAATCTTTGGCGCGCTCACTTCGCTGCTTATTTTTCTTGTCGCAACGGAACTCTTCGGCATCGAAGTCGGGTTCATCGCGGCTGCGCTGTGGTCGCTTGATCCGAGCGCGATTGGTTTTAACCGGATCGCTAAAGAAGATTCGTTTCTGCTCTTCTTCTTCCTGCTGGCAAATGTTTTCTGGCTGCGCGGGCAGCGCGTGGCCGAAAGTATGCGCGGCAATCCTCTGCCTTATTACTGGGCCACTGCTGCGGCGTTCGGCGCGATGATGGCTTCAAAATATTTGCCGCATTTGCTTGGCATCAGCATCGGCTACTACTACATCTTTCAGGGCATCCCGCAGACGCGCTGGCGCATGGGCAAGCGGCGTTTCCTGCTCTTCTTCGCCATCATGGGTGTGGTTTTTCTCATGTGCAACCCTGCGATCCTGCTACCGGGGACTTGGCACGAGATGCGCACTTTTGCGGGCGAGCATCGCATCGGGCATGACAGTTACGAGTTTATGGGAAGCCTCTATCATAATCAGATGACGATGTGGCTGCGCGGCGTGCCCTGGTATTTCTATTACGTCTTCATGCTTGTAAAAATCCCATTGCCGGTGGTCGCTGCGTTCGTCGTCGGGTTGCCGCTACTGTTTCGCAAGCGTCTGGGCGATGGAAGATTTTTTGTGCTCTTCTGGCTGCTCTTCTGGTTTATGCCGTTCTCCGTGCTGGGAGGAAAGTTTACGCGCTACTTTACGATGGCACTGCCCGTCGTGCTCATCACGTCTGCGATTGGCATTCAGTTTATCGCGCGGGCTGTCGCAAATTTCGTTGGAAAGTTTTTTGAGCATGAGGCTGTGAGAAGCTACGTGCGCGCGGCTGTGGCTGTCTTTGCGCTCGGCTTTCCGGCTCTTGCTTCGGCGGATATCGCGCCGCATTTTCGTCTTTACACAAACTCTCTGGGCGGAGGCGTGTCGCGCGCTGGCAGTTATTTTCCGCACGATGAGTTTTATGATGCGAGCGTCAGAGAGACTGTCGGCGAGATTGTCCGGCGTGCTCCGCAGGGCGCGCGTGTTGCGAGCGAGACGCCGACGCTCGTCACTTACTATGCTCAGCTTGCAGACCGTAGCGATCTTGTTTCAATCTCGCTCTCTGATCGTGAGGCTTTAAGGAAGTTAGGCGCAGGTGATTTTGTTATCGTGGCGCGTGGCCGCCGCTATTTCAGCAACGAGACGCTGGTGAATAAGCTGCAAGAGGTAAGCCGCCCGGTGGCAACAGTGAAGCTC
>JBAWGU010000267.1:0-2730 GCA_049593215.1 Pyrinomonadaceae bacterium | reverse complement strand
GTTCTGACCTCTCTTTGTATAAAGGTGTAAGGGCAAAGCTGACGTGTTGATGCTCTCAAAACTCCGCCGCTTCCGTTTAGTTGACGGCAAACAGAGGCGAACAAAACTTTCCGATCTGGCGGTGGAGCTTTTAGAAGGCGACTACCCGCCCGTCACGCATCTCTTCTTCTACAATCAGAAGAATCAGTTGATGTCGCTCTCATGGGAAGAGGTCCAGTCAATGGACACGAGCGCGTGCGAAATCAAGATTCGAGATTTCGATGCGGCGCAAAAGGTCTCTCCCGACGCTTTAGAAAAATTTGTGCTGCTGCACGATGACATCCTCGACGCTCTCATCCTAGACTTGCAGAATCGCCGCTCGACGCGCGCCAACGATCTGCAACTTGAAGAGCGGGACGGGCGACTATTGCTGCGCGCGGCGGACACTTCCCTGCGCGCCCTGCTGCGCCGCATGACTCGTGGCCGCTATACGGATGTGCGCGAGAGCGCGCTCTATGATTGGAAGTATGTTGAATTCCTCAGGGGCGACCCGCAGGCCGTGAAAAACGGCGCGGGCTATCAACTGAGAATCACGCGCCTGCCTCCGGGCGAGATTGCGCGCCTCACAGACCCGCTTCCTTATCTTCATGCGGCGGAACTGATCACGCTGCTGCCGGACCCGAAGGCCGTTGACGCTCTCGAAGCGATGATGCCTGAGCGTCAGCTTCAGGTCTTTGAAGAACTGGACGAAGAGCAGGCCGTGCGTCTCTTGGCAATCATGGCCCCTGATATTGCCGCAGACCTCGTGGCACGCTTGCAGACAGAGACGATGAAACGCTATCTCGAACGCGTTCCGAAAAAACAGAGCGAGCGCATCATAGAGCTTCTGCGCTACCCTGAAGATACTGTCGGCGGGATTATGACGAACGATGTGGTGTGGGTCTGCGCCAACCTCACCGTCGCAGAGGCGCGCGAGGCTTTGCGCGAGCGTTTGAAAGAGCCTGACTTCGTTTTCATCATTTATGTAATTGACGACGAGAAAGCAAAAAAGCTGCGCGGCTTGATTTCCCTGCGCAGCCTGTTTACCAGCGAAGATGAAAAGCGCATGGAAGAGATCATGGACCCGTATGTCACGACGCTCAACGCCTTCGAGCCTGCGACGGAAGCATCCTATCGCATCATCAACAGCCATCTTGCTGCGATGCCAGTCACGGGCAAGGAAGGACGATTGCTCGGCATCGTTACAGTTGACGCAGCCATCGCGCAGGTTGCGCCTACAAGCTGGAACGCCATGGCGCCGAGGATTTTTTCATGAGCACGCCCATGCAGCCGCAGCCGCAAGGGCTTGAGCCGCTCGATTCTGTTGACGCTGCTTCTGCCCTGCCACCACACCCGCGCAATGTTCGCGCAGGTCTGCGCATCAACATTCGCGGGCGCAGCGTACGTCTGCGCGGGCTTCGTAAACAACCGCGCGGCATCCTGCGCCTGCTCGTAGTTCTTGGGCCGGGTTTGATTGCCGCTTCCGCAGGCAACGACGCTGGCGGCATTGCCACTTACAGTTCTGCGGGAGCGAAGTATGGCTACTCTCTCATCTGGGTGATGGTCATCATCACCGTCTCGCTGGCTGTCGTTCAGGAGATGTGCGCGCGATTGGGCGCGGCGACGGGGCGCGGGCTGCTGGACCTGATACGCGAACGCTTCGGCATCGGTTGGGCGCTCTTCGCCGTCGGCGTGATTCTTATCGCAAACGGCGGCCTTGTCGTCAGCGAGTTCGTAGGCATCAGCGCGGCGGCGGAACTTTTCGGCGTGAGCAAATACATCGCTGTGCCTGTCGCAGCCGCGCTGCTCTGGTATCTGGTTATCTTCGGCTCTTACGCGTGGGTGGAGAAAATTTTTCTGGCGATGACCCTAGTCTTCTTCGCTTATCCTGTCGCGGCGATCATGGCGCATCCACATTGGGGAGAAGTTGCGCGCGGCGCGTTCGTGCCGCAGATAAAATTAAACTCCGAATACATTTTTATTCTTGTAGGACTGCTCGGCACGACCATCACGCCTTACATGCAACTCTTCCAGCAAAGCTCTATTGTCGAGAGAGGCGCGGCCCGCCGCCACTACGGGCCTGAGCGCATAGACGCCTACGCAGGCTCGCTCTTCTCCAACATGATGTCCATCTTCATGATTATCGCCACCGCCGCGACGCTCTACATTTCGGGGAAGCATGACATCGAGACCGCAGCAGATGCCGCGCGCGCGCTTGAGCCTGTCGTCGGAAGCTTTGCGAAGATACTTTTCGGAGTGGGACTGCTCGGCGCGTCAATGCTCGCGGGTGCCGTGCTGCCGCTCGCAACCTCTTACGCCATCAGCGAAGCCTTCGGCATCCCGAAAGGAGTCAACCTTGATTTTCGACGCGCGCGAATGTTCTTCACATTGTTCACTGCGCTGATTGTCATAGGCGTTGGCCTCGCCTTAGTGCCGGGGCTGCCCGTGATAAAGCTGCTCGTCGCCATTCAGGTGCTCAACGGTGTCCTGCTCCCCATCATACTCGTCTTCATCCTGCTCCTCATCAACGACAAGCGACTCACAGGCGAACTGAAAAACACACGACTCTACAACGTGCTCGGATGGGGAACATTCGGGATGATTACGATTGCCGTCACGGTGATGCTGGGAGGTCAGCTATTAGAGTTGCTGGGCATAAATCTTTTCGGTGGTTAAGAAAGTCAGAACCGCCTGCGGTAGCGGGCGGGTAAT
>JBAWGU010000266.1:0-1505 GCA_049593215.1 Pyrinomonadaceae bacterium | reverse complement strand
AGTTGGTAGAGCACCTGATTCGTAATTAGGGGGTCTGGAGTTCGAGTCTCCAAGGTGGCTCCATTTCCTATCTCAAGGCAAAAGTTAAGATGAATGCTATTTTAGATTCAATCTTAACTTTTGCCTTTTTACTTTTTCCCTTTGCCTTTCTTCACGCGCTCACGGCTGCGCCTGTTGTCGGCTTGGCTGCTTTCGCTTTCTCTGCTCCCGTGCGCGCCTTGTAAAGATCAGCGACGAGTTGCTCGTGTTTGGCTAACTCAACTTCGATCTGGTCGAAGATTGAAGCCGTCGCGGGGTCTGTATAAGAGTTGCGGAGGTTGTAAGCGTCAACGACGCCGGTCTGCAAGTCGCCGAGAGCGCGTTGCAGGACGCTCGTGTCGCTGTTGGATTGCAGCCACGTTTTCAGAGTGGCCCACGCGCTGCTGGCTGCCGCTTGAAAACTCTCCTTCTCGCCAATCTCCGCGAGACGAGATTCAAGCATCTGTATGTGTCGCTCTTTGGTGCGGCAGATGTCTTTGAAGATGGCGCGAAGCTCTTCGTCAGAAGCCTTCTCCGCGTAACGCTCGAACGCGCCCAAAGCATAACGCTCGCCGCGAATCGCAGTGTTGATGGCGTCTGCAATCTCAGCACGTGTTGAGCCGCCCCACTCTTCGCCTAGTTTCAACCAGTCTGCGTTGCGGTCGTTCTCGTCCGGCAGCACAGTGTCTTTGATGCTCAGGCCGAGACGATGCAGGATTGCCGTTGTGAAGATTGGCAGGTCGCTCGGTTGTCTCGAAGTGATGATGTTGCCGTCAACGACGAGCGGCTCATCGGAGAAATTCGCTCCGGCGTTCTGCATGTCTTTGCGAATGGCGCGAAAGCCCGTCGCGCGTTTTCCTTTGAGCAGGTCGCCTTCGATAAGCACCTGCGGGCCGTGACAGACTGCGGCGACGAGTTTCCCCTGGCCTACGGCGTCTTCTACGAAGCGCACGGTCTTCATGTTTGTACGCATCGTGTCGGGAGCCATGCCGCCGGGAATCACCACGGCATCGAAATCTTCCGCGTTTGCTTCTGTGGTCGTGCCGTCAGGCTTGATCGAAGCCTTGCCCTGCTTGCCCGTGTACGTCTCGTTCATGCGCGAGCCGAGCACAGTGACTTCTGCGCCTGCGGCCTGCAAAGCGTTGTAAGGGATTTGAAATTCCGAGTCCTCGAAATTCTTTTCGATAAGAATGGCAACTCTCTTCGCGTTGGACTGAATCTTTGCGGTCATAACGGAAACACTCCTTCTTCTTCTGGCAATGATGCCGGACCTCTAAGCCTCGCGTGATGTGCGAGGCGGCTGATTTTCATTTTCGTTCCGGATTATTTTGGCAACTCATGTGCCAGCGCAGAAGGGCGTTTATCGCGCGCAAAAAGGCTTAAGACGCAGGAAGACTCGCGCAAAACTCGTACAGGCGTTAGCGTGGATTGTCCGTTTACGTTACTTCAAACGCCAAGTCAGAACCGCCTGCGGTAGCGGGCGGGTG
>JBAWGU010000265.1:0-3863 GCA_049593215.1 Pyrinomonadaceae bacterium | reverse complement strand
GCGCTCGCGGAAGGCCGCAAGACATTCGAGCCGGGATTGCTTGCACGCGCCAATCGCGGCTTCCTCTACATTGATGAAGTTAATCTGCTCGAAGACCATTTGATTGATCTACTGCTCGACGTAGCCGTCACGGGCCGCAACATAGTTGAGCGAGAAGGGATTTCGATTGAGCATCCCGCGCGTTTTGTCCTCATCGGCTCAGGCAATCCTGAAGAGGGAGAGCTTCGCCCGCAACTGCAAGACAGGTTCGGCCTCTCCGTTGAAGTGAAAACTGAAACCGATGCGGAGAGCCGTGTCAGCATCGTCGTCCAACGCGAAGCGTTCGACCGCAACCCCGCAGCTTTCCGCGCCGCGCTTGAAGCAGAACAGGAGCAACTTCGTCGCCGCCTCTTGCGCGCACAAAAGAGCGCACGCAATGTTCGCATCCCGCCGGAACTTCTTCGCAGCATCGCGCAGCTCTGTTCTCATCTGAAAATTGACGGGCACAGAGGCGAGCTGACTATCACGCGCGCCGCACGCGCCCTAGCAGCTCTGGAAGGAAGACGAGACGCATCTGCCGGGGACGTTCGCCGCGTCGCTCCAATGTCACTGCGCCATCGCCTGCGCCGCGACCCTCTTGAACAGACTGCCAGCGACGTTCGCATCGAAGAGGCTCTCGAAAAATTTTTGCCGCAAAACTCAGTTGACAAAAAACGCGCCAAAGGCAAACGCGGCGGAGGCGGCCACACACCCTTTGACGAAGACGGCGCATCGGGCAATCATCAACAAACAAGGGAAACTGAAATCACCGCTCCAAACGCTTCTCAAAAAAAGAGCGAGAGCGGCTCGCTCAACGCTGAGGAACAAAATCCTTCTTCCCTTTCGCTCGACGCTAAAATGTCTGCGCCCATCGCGAGTAACAACCCTCAGCCCCAACAGAGAAGGCCAAATACTTCACACGCCGCCCGCCGTCAACAGGGCACGCGCCAAAGCATCTACAACACGCAACGCGGGCGATACTCCCGCGCAATCGTCAACAAAACCGACGGCGCAAAGATAGCTCTGGACGCAACGCTGCGCGCAGTCGCCGGTGTAGGTGAGCTATCAGTTAGCGGTTACAACGGACAACGGACAACGGACAACGGACAAATCTTTTCTCCTGTCTCCCGCGCCGCGCTGCGCTACAAACTTTTCAAGCGGCGCGAAGGCACGCTCTTTATTTTTGCAGTTGACGCTTCGGGCAGCATGGCTCTGAGTCGCATCGCGCTGGCGAAGGGTGCGCTCACGCGTCTCCTCCGGCAGTCTTACCTCAAACGTGATCGCGTCGCACTGATAAGTTTTAGAGGCGATGGCGCGGAGGTGTTAATGTCGCCGGGCCGGAGCGTCACGCGCGCAAGGCGTCTGCTGGATTCGCTCGCCGTCGGAGGTGCAACTCCGCTCGGAGCATCTCTTATCGCTGCGCTTGAAATCGGTAAGCGCGCCGCTCGTCAGGGCGCAGGAAAAATTGTGACGCTCGTCTTCACGGATGGCCGCGCCAATGTTCTGCTTCAAACGAAAGAAGCAATGGATCGCCCGTCAAGACAAAAGTTAATCGAGAGAGAACTCGAACACCTCGGCGCATTGTTTAGAAGCTCAGGCATCGAACTCGTTGTAGTTGACACGCAGAATCGTTTTACTTCAAATGGTGAAGCGCGCACACTCGCACGCTTAACCGGCGGACGCTACACGGAAGTTTCGCCAGCAATCTTTTCATCAACAGTTGAGCCACTTGAAATTTAAGAGACGTGATTGAGCTAACACAACAACACAATGAAGAGGCCGAAGCCTGCGAAGCGACGACGCGCGACCGCCGCGTGCTCAGCCTCTACGAGCAGCTTTTGGAGATTGAGCAGCGTCTGATTCCGACGGGCTTGCACGTCTTTGGCCGCGTCACAGAGGAGCGCGGGCGCGCGGACATGCTGCGCATGGTGGCATCTTTTGACAGGCCCGAACATGGCGCACGCGCGCTCACAGACCTCATCTCCGAAGGACTCGGATTCGGTCCCTACGCAAACCTTTCCCGCGCGACGATTCAAGCAGGCGAGCGCGGCAAACGCGAACAGGTTGATGCACTCATCGCAAACGCCATTCAAATCTTTTTGAGCGACGGTGCGAGCGCGGCTATCAGTTGGATTGAGGCAAATGCACACATCAATCCTGAAGACTCTCGCCCGGTCTTCGCGCTGCTTGAAAAAATCTCGGAACAGCTAAAAGTAAATACAGAGCTTGAGGCTCTCTCTCGTGCGCTCAGAGGCGAATACATAGAGCCGGGGCCGGGCGCAGACATCGTGCAGAACCCTGACATCCTGCCGACAGGCCGAAACACTCACGCCGTCAACCCTTACCTCGTGCCCTCTGAAATCGCATACACGCGCGCAGAGCACACAGTCAAACGCCTGCTTGAAAGACACTGTGCGGATCACGGGCGTTTTCCGCGCGCAATGGCTCTGGTCCTGTGGGGTTTGGACAACATCAAGACGCAGGGCGAAGGCGTCGCGCAGGCTCTCTGGCTGCTCGGCGTGCGCCCGCGCCGTGACGCTCTCAATCGCGCGACAGAGCTTGAAGTGATTCCTCTTGAAGAATTGAAACGCCCGCGCATTGATGTCGTGATGACAGTCTCCGGCATCTTTCGTGACCTCTTCGGCGCGACGATGCAGCTACTAGACAAAGCCGTGCGATGTGTCGCGCAACTCGACGAGCCTTTTGAGATGAACTATGTGCGGCGTCATATCTTCGAGCAGATGGAAGCTGAAGCCACTGCCTTCGACGACGCTTCCGTGCGCGTCTTTTCAAACGCGCCGGGCAACTACGGCACAAACGTCAACTTCATGGTCATGGACTCTCAATGGGAGCAAGCCGACACGCTCGGCGATCTCTTCGTCACGCGCAAATGTTTCGCTTACGGGCGCGACGCTGAGGGCCGTGCGATTGAAGGAAGAGAAGCGCGCGTGGCGATGGATCGCGCTCTCTCGCGCGTCGAAGCCGCGTATCAGAACATTGACACGTTCGAGATTGGCATCACGGATGTGGACCATTATTTTGAATATCTGGGCGGCGTCTCGAAAGCAGTTGAGAAACGCGCACGCTCGCGTCCGGCTATCTATCTTTCAGACGCGCTCTCGCCCGACGCGAAAGTGCGCTCCATTGAAGAGACCGTGCGGCTTGAGACGCGCGCCAAGACGCTCAATCCGAAATGGTACGAAGGCATGTTACGGCACGGCTTTCGCGGCGTCGCAGAGATAGAAAACCACGTCGCCAACACTTTCGGCTGGAGCGCAACGACAGGCGCGGTTGACGATTGGGTCTATGAGGAAGTGGCCCGAACGTTCCTGCTCGACGAAGAGATGCTCACACGCCTGCGTAAACTCAATCCTCATTCCGTTCGCTCCCTTGTCGGACGTTTGCTCGAAGCTGAAGGGCGCGGGTTGTGGGAAGCGGATGAGAAGGTGATTGAACAGTTACGCGAAGTTTTTGCAGAAGTCGAAGATCAGATAGAAGGAGTTGCCTGAGTTAATCTTTGCACACACTTAACATCACATTCCTCTATGTCGGCTCTAGTCTTCTCGCGCCGCTCAAGCAGGCGGAGCGTGAGATTAGGAATGAGTATGCGCTTGAGCTTCATCTGGCGGCGTACAACTTCGGTGCGCCGCTTGCGGAAGATGAGTGGCGCGCTGTTGAAAATGACCTGAGTTGCGCCAGCATCGTCTTTATCATTCACGTGATGGACGGCGAGAATGCTGCGAGGCTGCTGCGCGTTCTTGATGAAAAGAGAGAGAGGCAGCAAACCGTCATTGTCATCAACTGTATGCCGGACCTGATGCGGCGCACGCGCATGGGTGGTCTGG
>JBAWGU010000264.1:0-3167 GCA_049593215.1 Pyrinomonadaceae bacterium | reverse complement strand
GAGTTTACGCAGAGAGTTAAGCATTCAACACCTCTGCGCTTCCTCTGCGTGAACTCTGCGCCTCTGCGGTGAATCGCCTTCACCTGAGAGTCAACTAAGAATTAACTACGCTCACGCCGCGATTTTCGTCTGCGACTTCGACAAGTCTTGCTTGAGATTTAATCGTCTCGCGCAGTGAGCTGCCGCGTTTCTCTAAGGGCGCAGCCTCGACTCTGGAAGAGAGGACGCGGCGCACGCCTTTGGGCAGGATGACGGAGGCGACGCTCATGACCGATTCGGCGAGCTGCGCCACGTCGCCGCCGCCGCGCCAGTGTTCGCGCACGACTTCGACGTTGGTGTGGTTGATTAAACGCAGGAGCGTCAGCGCAACCAAATAAGCGTCGTCAATCTGCCCGACAAACGGAATTACGTCGGGAATAAAATCGAGGGGCGAGATGGCATAGACAATCGCGCCCGCAAACAGCGCTTTGTCTATCGCAGAGACGCGGCTGTCCGCGAGCAGTCGCCCGCACAACGCCACCATGTTCGGAAGAAACATCAGCAGGTTCTTCATACGTCGTTTTGCTTGCAGCTTACCCATCTATTTTGTCAGCCCCCCTCTTGAAGAGTTCAATCAAGGCGCGTGTTGCTGTTAAGCGAAACTGCTTCAACATCCTCCGCGCTCGGATTACTTAGATGTAAAACGGACGGGTTTAGTTTGAAGCCCGTCCGTACATTTCTTCAAGCCATTTTCGCCGTCGTCACTTAATCTTCTTCGCTGGCATATCCTGCCCGCCCTGATGCAGCACGAGGCTTGCCACGCGCCCCTCTCCGTCTTTGACGAAAGTGACCTGCGCGTCTGCGGCCTTGAGGAAGAATTCCGTCTCGGACGACGGGAACAGCTCAAACTTCCCTTGCCCTGTCGCCTGTCCCATCAGGTGGCCGCCTTCGTTTGAGACAGTGAGGATGAAGCCGGGAGCAAGCTCGTAATCTCCTGCGTAAGCGTCGTAAATCTTCGGGTCAACTTTTACATCTTTATCTTTAGCCGCTTCGCCTGTCGCTCCTAATTTCGCCAACGCTGCCGTTGCGCTCGCGTTCTGCGGATTCAACTCAAGAGACTTTTTGTAATTGGCAATCGCAAGCTCTTTGTCGCCGTGAATCATGTAGGCTTCGCCTAGACTGTCGTAGGTGTTGAAGCCTTGCGGGTAGGCTTCGACGTTGAGCTTGAAGATTTCGATTGCCTCCGGCACTTTTTTCATTTGCAGCAGTTGATAACCGAGCGTGTTCAATTCAGGCTCGCTGAAATCGTAGGTTGCGGCCTGACTCGCCTTGATGTCTCTGTACTGCTTGATTGCCGCCGCAACATCTTTCTCCATGACCGTCTTCATCAACGCCTCTGCAATGGACTGTCTGGGCGCGTCGTAGGGTTGATTGTAGAGAACGTTTGTAATCGCGTCGTTGATCCTGCCGAGATAACGCCCGCCCGAAGTGTTGTCGAGCATGACGATCAAACCTTTGCTGCCAACGAGTCGAACAATCGTGCTGCTGAAGCCGTTGATGCCGCCGTCGTGCGTGATGATTGGGACGGATAATTTGTTCGGGCCGACGGTTGCCTTTGTGATGCCGAAGCCGTAGCCGTAGTTACTGAGGTTCGGCTTGAACATCAACTCTTTGGATTTAGCCGAGAGAATTTTTTCTCCGTAGAGAGCCTGGTCCCAGAGATACAAATCCTCAACGGTAGAGTAGAGCGAGCCTGCCGCGTAAGGGATGGTCATGTCGAGATACGGCGCGTTCTCGTAGCCGCGCGGTGTCTTGACGTAGCCGACCGCGCGCTTCTGGATGATCGTGTTGAAATGATCGTAGCCCGTGTTCTTCATTCCCAACGGGTCAAGAATGTTCTCTTTCAAGACCTGCTCGTAAGGCTTGCCCGTGACCTTTTCAATAATTGCGCCGAGAAGAAAGTAGCCGGAGTTGCTGTAGTTGAATTTCGTGCCCGGCTCGAACTCAAGATCGCCGCTCGTATACTTCTTGACGAAATCCGAGACGGTGAAAGGATTGCGGCTGACGTTTTCAAAGAAGCCGGGCTGCGCCGTGTAGTTCGGAAGCCCGGAAGTGTGCGAGAGCAAGTTATGAATCGTCATCCGGTCGCCTGTGTCTTTGCGATAGTCCGGTAGATAGTCTGTGACTTTACCATCGAGCTTGATCTTGCCCTGCTCCGCAAGTTGCAGAATGAGCGCGGCAGTAAACTGCTTTGTGATTGATCCGAGCCTGAACTTGGTGTCCGCGTCGTTCGGTATGTTCCACTCCATGTTGGCCTGCCCGAAACCTTTTTTGTAAATGACCTTGCCATTTTCAGCGACCAGCACGGAGCCGTTAAACTGCCCGTACTTGTGATAGAGCGACATCATTTCATTAATCTTGCTGGCCTTGTCCTGCGCCAGAGCCGCGCCCTGAGCAACTGCGAGCAATATCAGCATGACAATCGCCATGCTCAATCTTTGGATGACTCTTCTCTCTCTTAGCACTTCGATCTTCTCCTTCATCTTTTACACGAAAAACAAATTAACAGGGATGGACAGGATGGACAGGATAAGAAAAGGGGAAAAGGGTCAAAGGTTAAAAGGGAAAGAGGTAAAGACACGTCTTCTCCCTTTTCCCTTTGACCCATTTCCCCTCTTCCCCTTATCTCTTTTATCCTGTCTATCCTGTCTATCCCTGTTAATTTTTTCGTAATTTGAGTGCGACACGCTCTTTAATACGTCAAGAGCCGCAGATGTGTTCAACTTCATCGAAAAGACGACCTGAATGCTTGTTCTCTCACGCCCCGTCAGTTAGACTCCCCACACAAAAACAAATTTCCAGAAACTCTGAGCGCAACTGAAAACTGAAAACTGAAAACTGTAAACTGCCTTATGAGCATCCTTGAACGCATACGCCAGAGAGCCGCAGCAGACATTCAACACATTGTGCTGCCGGAAGGAGAAGACCCGCGTACGGTTGTCGCCGCAGGCATCTGCGCGCGAGAGCGGCTGGCGCGAGTCACGATTCTCGGAAGCGAAGAGAAGATTCGCAGCGCAGCGCGAGACGCAGGCGCAGACCTCGGCAATGTGGAAGTGATAGACCACCGACGCGCACAGGATTTTGAGAAGGTGGCTTCGTTCTTTCACGAATTGCGCAAGGCCAAAGGC
>JBAWGU010000263.1:0-5282 GCA_049593215.1 Pyrinomonadaceae bacterium | reverse complement strand
GGCGATGATTTCGTCGCGTTCACGGGCGCGCAGACCGAGAGCGTCAACGTCAACACGGATCTGGTTTTCGTAGGCTACGGCATAGACGCGCCGGAGCAGCGTTGGAGCGATTACAAAGGCGATGCGGACGATTATCGCAACAAGATTCTGGTGATGCTCGTCAACGATCCGCCCGCGACTGCTGCCGAGCCGAATCTTTTTGGCGGGCGCGCTCTCACATACTACGGGCGTTGGACCTACAAGTTTGAAGAGGCTGCGCGACGCGGCGCGGCTGGCGTGATCCTTCTGCACACGGACCAATCCGCAGGCTACCCGTGGAGCGTCGTGCGTACCTCGAACGGCTCATGGCGCTACGACATTGCACGCGATGCTGAATCAAAAACGCCATATCTGAAGATGCGCGCGTGGATGACAGATGCCGCCGCTCGACGCTTGATGCAACTCGCGGGTCAGGACGTTGACGCTTTGAGAAGAGCAGCCGCATCAAGAGATTTTCGCCCTGTGAAATTAAACCTGCGTGGTTCTATTGACTTGAAGAGCGAGGTCAAACGCGTCGAAGCTCCGAACGTCGCGGCAATACTTCCGGGCCGCGACCCTGCGTTGAAAAATCAATACGTTGTCTTTTCCGCGCACTGGGATCATCTTGGCATCGGCACGCCTGATAAGCAGGGCGACCGTGTTTACAACGGCGCAGTAGATAACGCGACGGGCGTTGCCGCTGTGATTGAGATTGCAGCCGCGCTCTCAAGATTGCCTGCGGCTGAGAGGCCGCGCCGCTCGATTCTGTTTCTCATCCCGACGGCTGAAGAGCAGGGCTTGCTCGGCGCAGAGTGGTACTCAAAGCATCCGCTTGTGCCTTTGTCTAAAACCGCCGCCAACGTCAATCTCGATTCGATGAACATACTCGGCATCACGCGCGACTTCGTGCCGCTCGGCGCAGAGCGTTCGACCCTGAATGCTGTGGTCCACCAGATTGCACGCGAACGCAATCTGACGGTCGTGCCTGACCCCAGACCTGAGCAAGGCTCTTTCTATCGCTCAGACCATTTTCCATTTGCCAAAGTCGGCGTGCCTTCGATTAGTTTGAAAGAGGGAGACGACTACGTTGGCCGTCCGAAGGGTTGGGGCGAAAAGCAGTTTAATGCCTACAACACAGCGCACTATCATCAACCTTCCGACGAGTTCAGTGACAGTTGGAATTTTCAAGGCATGATTCAGGAAACAGAGCTTGCGCTCGCCATCGGACGCCGCGTCGCAGACATGAACGAAATGCCACGCTTCAACCCCGGAGACGAATTTGCAAAAGCGCAAAGGAGGTAAATGGTAAATGGTCAATGGTAAATAGACGAGCGGTTTTTACCATTCACCATTTACCATTGACCATTTACCATTGATGAAATCTTTCTACGTTACAACGCCGATCTATTACGCGAACAACCTGCCGCATCTGGGCAGTCTCTATACCACTCTGGTTGCAGACTGCCTGCGTCGCTACAAAAGGCAACGCGGCTACGACACATATTTTTTAACGGGCACGGACGAACACGGAATCAACATTGAGCGTCTGTCAGCAGCGAAGGGCATCACGCCGCGCGAGTACACGGATATTATCGTCGGACAGTTTAAGAGAATCTATTCCATGTTCGGTCTGGACACGTCGCATGGCGGCTACGACATCTTCATGCGCACGATTGAGCCTTTTCATTATCAGGGCGTGGCGGAGTTCTGGCGTAGAGTGCGCGAGAGCAAAACTCCCAAAGGACGCGAGCCGATTTATAAAGGCCATTACGAAGGATGGTTCTGCCCTTCGTGCGCAGAGTATAAGACCGAGGGCGAGTATCAGAAGCCTGAGCGTGAAGGTGACCCGCCGCTCTGCCTTGAGCACTTGAGGCCGCTTGATAGAGTCTCGGAAGAGAGCTACTTCTTTCGTCTCTCCGATTATGGCGAGACTCTGATGGACCTTTACGAATCGCGCACAGACTTTATTCAACCTGAATCGCGCCGCAATGAAGTCATCAGTTTTGTGCGCGGCGGATTGCAAGACCTCTCCATCAGTCGTGAGAAAAAATCTGTCGCATGGTCAATCCCTGTGCCCGATGATCCGTCGCACGGAATCTACGTCTGGTTCGATGCGCTCACAAACTACATCACCGCGATTGGTTTTAGTAATGAAGAGCGCGAGCGCATCGTAGGTTTCGAGAAATACTGGCCCGCCATCCATCTCGTTGGCAAAGACATCCTGCGATTTCATGCTGTTTACTGGCCCGCCTTTCTGATTGCGGCAGGAATCGAAGTGCCGCGCGCGGTCTTTGCGCACGGGATGTGGCTTGACCCTACGGGCCGTCGTATGTCTAAGACGCTCGGCAACACGATTGATCTGGACATTCTGCATCGCCACTTCACAAACGACATGATTCGCTACTTCTGCCTGCGCGAGATGGTCTTTGGGCAGGATGGAAAGTTTGGCTACGAGTCTTTGATTGATCGTGTCAACAGCGATCTGGCGAGCGGGCTTGGCAATCTTGTGAGCCGCACGCTGACGATGATTGCGCGCTACTGCGACAGCGCGATTCCTTCCGGGCAGGTTGATGAAGACAAATACTTACAGGCGAAACGCGCTGGCGTTGACCCTGACCCGCAGTCTCTCGCTTCAACGATTGAGCACGCGCGCGACAAATTTCTGGCCCACTTCGATAGCTTTGCTTTCAGCCGCGCGCTCGAAGAGGCGTGGAGCATCATCGCGCGCGTTGACAAGATGATCTCTGACGCGAAGCCCTGGAATCTGGTGAAGGATGAAGCGCAGCGACAGACTTTGAATGCGGTGCTTTACAGGGCTGCGGAATCTTTGCGCTGGCTCGCCGTGCTGCTTCACCCCGTGATGCCCGAAACGACGCAGAAGATTATGGACCAACTCGGCATCAGCGTTGACCTGTCAACGCTTGATCCGTCGCAACTCGAATGGGGAACATTGAAAGAAGGAACGCGCATCAGCGAAGTCAAGCCGCTCTTTCCGCGCGTTGATAAGACAAAGACAATGACAGAGATTCAAAAAGAGAACGAGCAGACGCAAACAGAAACAACCGGCGCATCCGGCACACACGCCACAGAAGCGGACGCGGTTGCAGGCTCAACGACACGCGCTGAAACTAAACCCGCGCCGCCGATGCAGGGCGCAACGGAAGCGGATGCCGTGCCCGCTCAAGCAAAGGAAGAAGAGCGCGGCGCGAACGTGATAGAGATTGGAGACTTCGCCAAAATCGAGATGCGCGTCGGAGAAATTTTGACAGCCGAGCGCATACCGAAGTCTGACAAGCTCCTGCGCTTCACGATTGATTTAGGCGAAGCGCAGCCGAGACAGATTCTCGCTGGAATAGCAGAGTATTACGAGCCGGAAAAGATGATTGGCCGCAAAGTCATCGTCGTCGCCAATCTCAAACCGCGAAAGCTGCGCGGCTTTGAATCGCAGGGCATGGTGCTTGCCGCCTCAATCGGCGAAGAAGGCCGCCCCGTCATCGCCACTTTCACGGAGGACGTGCCGAACGGCGCAAGGCTGAAATAGAGCAGGAGCCAGAAGTCAGGAGTCACAAGCCAGAAGAAAAGCCTTTCGTCTTTATTCTGGCTTCTGACTCCTGATTTCCGGCTCCTGCATTTCGTTATGTTCGTTGATTCGCACGCGCATATTGATGGGGCCGAGTTTGACGCTGACCGCGATGAGGTTGTTGCGCGGGCGCGTGAGTTTAAAGTAAGTGCAATTCTCAATGTTGGCACGGGCGATCCGCAAAGCGGTTCGTTTGAGCGCGCAGTTGAAGTAGCGGAAAAGTATGAAGATGTTTTTGCGGCGGTCGGCGTTCACCCGCACGATGCAAAGCTCTTTGACGATGCTGCGGAAGAGAAAATCAAAAAGCTCATCGAATCAAGTGCGCGTGTTATCGCATGGGGCGAGATAGGTCTCGATTATCATTACGATCATTCGCCGCGCGATGTGCAACGTGATGTTTTTGTGAAGCAGTTGCGTGCGGCGCGCGAGGTCGGATTGCCTGTCATTATTCATTCGCGCGAAGCTGATGACGAGACGGTTGAAATCCTGCGCGCTGAATGCGGCGGCTCAGGCGCGTGTGGCATCATGCACTGTTTTGGCGGCTCGCTTGAGATGGCTGAGAGCGTGCTTGAGCTTGGTTTCATGATCTCGTTTGCGGGCAATGTCACGTTCAAGAAGGCAGAGAATTTGCGCGAAGTGGCGCGGCGGATTCCGCTTGAGCGTTTATTAATTGAGACGGATTGCCCGTATCTCACGCCGGTTCCGTTTCGCGGGCGACGCAACGAGCCAGCGCGTGTCGTAGAAGTCGCGCGCTGCATCGCAGAGCTTCATGGAAAAGAGATGGAAGAGATCGGGCGTATTACTACGGAAAACTTTCTGCGGTTTTTCAATCTGAAAGAAACCACAAAACCGTAGGGGCAGGACAAGTCCTCTACTCGCATCTTAGCCAAGATAGGAAATTAACAGGGATGGACAGGATGAACAGGATAAAGAAGGAATTAACTCGTTTCTTCATTGGCTCATCGGTTCATTGAATCAATGAGTCAATGAAGAAATGAATCAATTTCTTTTATCCTGTCTATCCTGTCTATCCCTGTTAATTCCTATTTTTATGAAAGCGCTTTTGTCACCGTAGGTTTTGATGCTATTCTCACAGGCGGGCGCGTTCTTTATGAAGATGATGCTATTATCAGGTCCGGTTTCGGATTAGGATTGATTAGAGACTCTATGGCTCAGCAAAATTCGTTCGACATCGTTTCACAGGTTGACCGCGCAGAGATTAGCAACGCCATCAATCAAACTCTCAAAGAAGTCAGACAGCGATTCGATTTCAAAGGCAGCGCGGCCAACGTCGCGCAAGAAGAGAAAGAGCTTGTCCTGACGGCTGAAGACGAGACGCGCCTGCGCAACATGAACGACATCCTGCAACAGAAGCTCGTGCGTCGCGGTGTCCCTCTCAAAGCTTTATCCTACGGCAAGGCTGAGCCTGCGGCGGGCGGCACAGTTCGCCAGCACGTCGCCATCCAACAGGGCATCCCGCAGGAGAAAGCCAAAGAGATCGTCAAGTTTATTAAAGACTCAAAAGCAAAAGTTCAGGCTGCGATTCAAGGCGACGTTGTTCGCGTCACGGGCAAAGACCGCGACACTCTTCAGGACATCATCGCCAAACTCAAAGCCAAAGACTTCGGCATTGATATGCAGTACACTAACTATCGTTCGAACTGAAAGCAGTGATGAGTGATGA
>JBAWGU010000262.1:0-6010 GCA_049593215.1 Pyrinomonadaceae bacterium | reverse complement strand
GCATTCAACTCGTTAACCATAGACAACGGACCACTGACAACGGACAGCTTTTCTTTCATCCCTGCTCTTACATTGTTTTCTGTTTATCTGTGAGCGTGATGCTCATCTTTTCGAGCGTTGCTTTGTTGAGCGTGCCTGTGACTTTGATATTCTCCGCTTCCTGATACTTCTTCAAACCCGCGCGTGTGTCTGCGTCAAGTTTTCCTGTCTGCTCACCGTTGTAAAAACCGCGTTGCTTGAGAATCGCCTGCGCCTGCTTGATCTGATCTTTGGTCGCGCGAAAGATGGGGCCGCGCTTGGCGGCGCTCTTCGCGTTTGAGTTGTTGGCGTTGGTCGAACCGCCTTGCATCGCTCCTGCGATTGAGAAAGCAAATAGCGCCGCCAGTAAGGCCGCCAGTAATTTTTTCATCATCTGATCCTCTTTCGGAAGTGAGGCGCGCAACAGACGCGAGGGGCGCGCAGCTTTAGGTTGAGGCTTAACTGCTCATGCTTAAGAGCGCAGCTATCATACTTCGCCTGTCAAGAGCCTTCTCGCAACCCTCTTGCAACTCGCCGTACAGTTCGCAAGAGCGTTCGGACAAGGCGCGGTTTTTTGTTCCATAAGACCTGTCAGCTAGCTCCTCTCATCCAGAGCGAGTTGTAATAGCACGTAAGGAAAGATTAACCGCAAAGGTCGCAAAGAGTGCGCGCAGAGGACGCTAAGCCTTTGCGCTCTTTGCGTGTCCCCTTAGCGACCTTTGCGGTTAAGCGTCTGCTCTTTCCATTCACTCAACTGCGTCCCGCTCTAATAAACCACTGTCAGAACATCACTTATGTGTTAAACTCGATAGGCACAAACATGTTGTCTTTAGTTTAACTGCCGTGCTATTATCTTCTGGCGTTCTTACCGGACGCTTTGGAAGGTAGCTCTTTCGATAAGCTTTGAATCAGGTTCAATTTCCTGCCCCTTCGTTTTCCAAGCTTACTTCCGTCACCAGACCAAACCCGAACGAAACAAGATAAGCCATGTTGATTTTCTCCAAAAAATTTCCCTTGCTGCTCATCGTCTCGCTGTTCTTTGTCGCGCACAGCGCTCTGGCCCAGCAGAGCGGCTATCGCTATGATAATTTCGACGCGGCCACAGGCATCAAGATTGAAGTGCCGAAGGCCAGTGCCGTGTTGCCTCCGTCGAAGACTGTGCGGCGCACGGCGAAGCGTGTTGGCGCTATAAGTAATGCGCACGCGCAAACTTTGCCGCTCGTTTACGTGAGGCCGAGCATGGGGATGAGCGCGGGCAAATCGCTCGATGGATTCACGACGGGCAATGAGTTGATTGATTCTTACATCGCCGAATCGGGCAAGCGCAACGGAGTTGATCCGGTCCTGCTCTATTCGATCATGCATCAGGAATCGAGTTTCAAGCAGGGCGCAGTCTCTTACAAAGGCGCGCGCGGCTTGATGCAGTTGATGCCAGCGACGGCTGCACGTTTCGGCGTGACGCGCATCTTCGACCCGCGCCAGAACATAGAGGGCGGTGCGCGCTACATGCGTTTCCTTTTGGATACTTTTGGCGGCGATGTGCAGTTGGCTCTCGCGGGCTACAATGCCGGAGAAGGGGCGGTTATTAAATACGGCGGTGTGCCTCCTTACAGCGAGACGCGCGAGTATGTGCGGCGCATCGGCAGGCGATATGCCTTGATGCGCGATCCTGAAACGGCTGCGAACGCGCTCAGGCTCAGCTCAACGCAGGTTGCCATGACGCAGAATCAACAATCCGCGCCGCTCAACATCTACGAGCGCACAGTCTATGCAGTGCGTTTGCCAGACGGCAGGCTTCAATTAGTCAGCCGGTAAGCATGGCGCGAGGTTGAGAGCGCAAGCGTGTCTAACGGCTGAGATGCTCTCAAGCGAGAGCCGCGAAATTTTAAGAAGACGCAGGGAGGCGCGTACTCTCCTTTTCGGGAGTCGCGCCTCGTTTTTATATTTCTGCGCGGAAAACATTTTATGTATGATGAGTGGCGCGCGCTCTCTTTGTCAGCGCGCAGACGAACTCTCAAGGAGGCTTCCCTAACATTTTGTCCAGTCTTGCTCCGGAAAACTTTGCGACGCGTGCGAACTCGACAGAGAGTTTGCGGCGCGCGCTCCTCGTCGCGGACGCCTCTGCGCTGACGATGCAACAGCAGCTCGCGGCGTCCGGCTATCAGACTTTGACTGCGACGGTGGAGCGTGCGAGTGAAATTATTAAAGAGTTTGAGCCGGACGTGATCGTTGTAGAGGTAGGCGACGATTCGGATAGCGAGCCGGAGCGGTTTGCGCTGGCGCGTCGTCTGCGTGCGGAGCCTGCCACCTACGCCTTGCCGCTCGTTCTGGTTTTCAAGATAGACGAACGCTCGCGCCGTAACGCCGCTTTGAATGTCGGAGCGGATGATTACTTTCCGGTCTCGACTTCGGCGGTAGAAATGCGTGCGCGCCTTGATGCGCTCTTCTGGCGCGTGGAGGCGGGGCGGCGCGCGGCGGCTGTCGTGGGCGATCAACGCCTTGAGATAGACAACTTCATGCTTGTGCTCGACCTCATGAGCGAAGAGATGCGCGCGGGACATAATGGCACGCTCGCAATCATCTACGCTATCGAAGACGCCGAGCGGGATCGCGCCGCGCGTCAACGCGCACTCGCGGAGGCTTACGGTTTTCTCAAACTCAACCTGCGGCGCATTGATGCCGTGGCCTTTTACGGCCCGACCACGCTCATCTCATACATGCCGCGCACGGTTGCCGCCGCCGCTCTCAAATCTCTTTCAAAGGTGCGCGAAGAGTTTCTTCAAAGGCATTCGGGCAGCGACATCGTTGCCGGCCTCGCTTCTTTCCCCGAACACGGCTCAAACGTGGAGAGCTTGATTGAGAGGGCCGAAACGGCAGCCAATCATGCGCGCACGGACGGAGAAGCGCATCGCGTCCTCATCTTTGGAGAACAGCCTGAGCCGGAGACGGACGAGCAGCCTGTTCAGGATGAGGCTCAGGCGGAAGCGGCAGAGCAAGCGACTGCGCAGGCTCAAGAGCAGGGAGAAGAAGCGAATCAGCAGCCTTCTCAACGCGCAGAGAGTTTTACACAGTCGCGGAGTGAAAGTGCCGTGCGGGCAAAGGATGAGCCTGATCCGGCGAATGATCTATTTAAGAAGGCTGTGAAGGAAAGGGCCGAGGCGGATGCTGCGCGCGCCGCGATGGAGGCTGCGGCGCGTGAGCGCGAACGCAGAGCGAGCGGAGTTTTCATGCCGCGCCGCCTGCTTCTGACAGTCTCTAACGCTGTGCGTATGGTCCAGCTCAACACGCTCATTCGCGCCGCAGGTTATGAAGCGCGCGCAGCTTTCGACGGGCAGCAGGCTCTTGACCTTCTGCGGATAGAGCGGCCTGACTTGCTCCTGCTGGACTTTGAACTCAACGGCATTGACGGTCTTGAGACTTTGCGCCGTCTGCGCAAACAGAGCGGCGGGCATTTGAAGCTGCCCGTGGTGATGCTTCTCGCATCGAATAATGAGAGTGAGCGGAACGAAGCGCTTTCGCTCGGCGCGCGCGATGTCGTGACAATGCCTTACGATCCTGCGAAACTTCTGGCGAGCGTGCGCACGGCTGGCAGCACGGAATGAAGGAAACGAGAATAGATGCACTGCACTAACTGCGGAACTTACATCGCGCCCGGCACACGTTTTTGCGCGGGCTGCGGCACGGCTGCCGTTGACCCGGAAATAACACGCATCGCACGCCTGCAATCCGGCGTGCCCGTCGGGGACGCGCGCGGCGGCGAGATTGAGCGCACCGTCTTTACAACGCGCCCGACCTTGCTCTTCGTCAAGCTCGGTTACGCGGCGGCTGCGTTGGGCGCGATTCTGTTGACAATGCTGCTGGCTTACATCGGCGTTCCCGCGTGGATTTCAATTCTCATCGCGCTGCCGCTCCTCCTCATCCCTGCTTACTATCATCTCAAGCGCAACACGATTCGCTACACCTTAACGGACACGGAGATTGAGATAGATCAGGGTCTGGTCGCGCGCACGACGCGCAACATCCCTTTGCGCACGATTCAAGACGTGACGGTGAGGTCAACCATCCCGCAACGCTTGCTCGGCTACGGCAACGTGATTGTTGACAACGCGAGCGAGCAAGGCGGCGAAATCGTCCTGCACAACATTCAAGACCCGCGCCACCACGCAGACCTGCTTTTGCGCGAGCTGCGCCGTTGGCGTTAAACTATCAAAGGTCGGAATTTTACTCTCAGAGCATGAAAGTTCGTGCTCAGAGGGCAAATTTTTACTCTCTGAGCCTGAACGTTCCACCTCTGAGCATGAATAATCGTGCTCAGAACAGGAATTTTCACTCTCCGAGACTGAAAGTTCGTGCTCAGAGGGAGAACGTTCAGGCTTTTTGCTCGGACTTTGGAGCTTTTAGCTCGAACGTTCAGGCTTTTTGCCCCGAATCTGAGGCAAAAAGCTCGAAATTTCAGGCAAAAAGAGTGAAGGTTCAGGTAAAAAGCCTGAACTGTCGAGCTAAAAGCCTGAATGGTCGAGCTAAAAGCCCCAAAATTCGAGCTAAAAGCTCATTGCGGTGTGTTCCTGAATCTGGCCCTTCGGCCAGCGTCAACGCAGGAATTTGTGGGAACATCTAAATTTACGCGGTTTCTAAAGAGACTGTAGTTGCCACGTTTTTCGGTTAAGAGGTTTTGTTTTGCGTTCTCTTTCTTCATCAAGACTTGTCATCTGCTTTTTTCTTCTCGCGCTCTCGTTCGCGCAGACGCGCGCCAATACTCCGCTCCCGACAGACGCGGCGGCAAAGTTGTTGCCGGATCAAGTCGGCGAATCCCGCGCGCTGAATATTCCACCCAAGATTAACGGCAAGGGATTGTTCGATTCCTACAAACCGGAAGATTATCAGGCTCTCTCTTACGCCGAGCGCGCCTACGTTCTGAAAGATGGACGAAGGATTATTGTTGAAGTTACGAAGACTCTCTCTGATTCAGGCGCATACGCGCTCCTGACGGAAGGGGCGAGGCACAGCAACGAGTCTTCGCAAGTTGTCAGGCTCAACGATGTGGGCTTCGCAGGCTTTGCCACTTCAAGCGGCGTTCAGTTTTACAAAGGCGCGGCTTTCGTCAGAATTTATAGTCTTGCCAAAGCTTCAGACAACAATGAAGCCCTGATAGATTTCGCGCGTCTCTTCGCCGGAACTCTGGACAACGGCGAAGGCGAAATCCCCGTGCTCGTCAAGCATCTTCCCGATTGGGAGAAGGCGCAGGAGCGCGCCATGTTTGCTGTCAGCCTCGAAGGATTGCAGAGCGTGATGGGACATCAGCCCGCGCTTGATGCGATTGATTTCACGGGCGGGACGGAAGCTGTGATGGCAAACTATGATGCGTCGCGGCTGGTCATCGTCGAATTCAACACGCCGCAACTTGCGTTTGACAACGACGCGCGCATCAAAGCGAAGATTAAAGAGTTATGGGCATCAGGACAAAGCGCACCGACGGCTTATCGTCGCGTCGGCAACTATGCGGTCTTCGTCTTTGATGCGCCGGACGAGCAGACGGCGAAGCGTTTGATTGACAGTATCAGCTATGAGCAGATTGTGCGCTGGTTGGGGCCGAATCCGCACGCCATTGAAGAGGCGCAGAGACAGTATGTGCAGACGACTGCGGGCGTGATTATGTCTGTCATGAAAGCTTCGGGCCTCTCGCTCATCCTGTGTCTCGGAATCGGCGGACTCTTCGGCGCGTTGATGTTCAGGCGTCGCCGCGCGCAGCAGACTACTGTGAACGCTTACACGGATGCGGGAGGGATGATGCGCCTCAACCTTGACAACATCACCAGGCAGAATGATCCTACAAGGCTGTTGGAACAAAGCTCCGTGAGCGGCGACAGAATGTAACCCGACGTGGGTTCAACATAAAACCGAGGCGAAAAGAGAAGCCCCGAAGGGGCGCGAGTTCAATAGCCCGGCGCATCGCGCCGGGTGAAGGGTGAGATAAAACAACAAGCCCTGAAAG
>JBAWGU010000261.1:0-15030 GCA_049593215.1 Pyrinomonadaceae bacterium | reverse complement strand
TCTTTACAACGGACCACTGACAACGGACAGGTCTTATCTTGGATAGGCGAGCCAGCCGCGGCTGAGATAGTCGCTGAAGGTCAGGGCGAAGAGGATGAGTAGCCAGAAGAGGCCGGAGGCGACGACGACCCACGTCAGGCGCGAGCTATAGCGAACGTGCATGAAGTAGAGCACGACGAGCGTGGCTTTGATACATGCGATGGTGAGAGCCACGATTGTATTCAAGACCCCGCCCAGATCAATCAGAGCCGCATAGACGGTCAGGATAGTTCCGACCATCAGCGCGCCGAAGATGACGAAATAGATTTTTCTGGAAACGATATGTTCAGACATAATGCCAGCCTTCAATGATGTTCAAGATGCCTGCCGAGTAAGTAGAGCAACGGAAAAAGAAAAATCCAGATGATGTCAACGAAGTGCCAGTAGAGTCCTGAGATTTCTACAGGCGCGTGATACTCAGGCGAGTAGCGGCCCCGCCATGCGAAGAAGAGGATGAAGCACATGATGCCCAGACCGATAATCATGTGCAGCGCGTGCAGCCCCGTCATCGCAAAGTAAATCCAATAAAACATCTCCACGTTGCGCACGGAAACATCTGCGGCCATGTGCAGTTCTTCAATGTTCGGGCTAAAGGGATGGCCGGGAATGAGCGTGCCCGGAATCAAGTGGTCAACGTACTTTTGATGATACTCGACGGCCTTGATGCCAAGAAACGTTGCGCCGAGAATCATCGTCACAATGAGGAAGATAATCTGCCCGCGACGGCTTCCCGTCTGCGCGCTATAGACGGCAAGGGCCATCGTCAAGCTGCTGAAGATGAGAACGACGGTGTTGACTGCGCCGAGCGTCAGGTCTAGGTGGTTGCTGGCGGCGGCGAACGCGCCCGGATACTTCGCGCGATAGAGCGTGTAGGCCAGAAACAGTCCGCCGAAGAACATGATTTCCGTGACAAGGAAAATCCACATCCCCAGCGTCCCGGCCTCGCGCTGCTGCTCCATGTTCTCGAAGTGATGCTGAAGCGCGCTGTGATGCGCCGCGTCTCCGCCATGATCGTCAACGTGTGCAGCCACTTTTATCTCCCCTAAAATAAACGATGAATGATGAATGATGAACGATGAGCTGAAAAGCATTTCGTTTTTACTTCATCATTCATCATTTCGCGTTCATCATTTCCTTTAACTTCTCAAATCACCTTCCGGCAATGACGGGCGAATGGCAATTGGACTATCCGGCCTGTCGCTGCGCTCAAACTTGCCGACCACTTTAATCTCTTCAGGCGGCGCAAACTCGTATGCTTCCCATGTCACGATAGGAGTGACTTCAAAATTCTCAGTTGGCGGCGGCGAAGTGGTGCGCCATTCAAGGCCGGGCAAGTGCCACGGGTTCGGTTCCGCAACTTTGCCGTAGCGCATGGACCAGACGAGATAGATCATCGGAATCAGCGTGCCTGTCCCCAAGATAGACGCGCCCGCAGAAGACATCACGTGCAGGACCTGCCACATTGGTTCCGTGTCCGGATAAGCATGATAGCGGCGCGGCATTCCCAGATAGCCGAGGATGAACTGCGGGAAGAAGGTCAGGTTGAAGCCGACGAAGATGACCAGCACGGCGAAGCGCGCCCAGCCTTCAGGGTACATGCGTCCCGAAATTTTGGGCCACCAGTAATGCAGCCCGCCGAGGTAGCCCATCAGAGCGCCGCCCACCATCACGTAATGAAAGTGCGCGACGACGAAGTAAGTATCCGTGATGTGAATGTCTAATCCCATCGCGGCGAGAAAGAGTCCGGTCAGGCCGCCGATGAGAAACAGTCCGATGAAGGCGAGGCCGTAAAGCATCGGCGTGTCGTAAGAGATCGAGCCGTTGTAGAGCGTTGCCGTCCAGTTAAAAACTTTTACGGCGGAAGGAATCGCCACCGCGAAACTGAGGAACGAGAAGATCATTCCGGCGTACATTGACTGGCTGGACACAAACATGTGGTGTCCCCAGACGAGGAAGCCGAAGACCGCAATCGCAATGCTTGAGAAGGCGACGAACGTATAGCCGAAAATGTTCTTGCGCGAAAAGTTTGCAATCAACTCGCTGACGACGCCCATCGAGGGCAGGATCATGATATAGACAGCCGGATGCGAGTAGAACCAGAAAAGATGTTGGAACAGCACAGGGTCGCCGCCGATAGCCGGATCAAAGATGCCTATGTGCGCCAGACGTTCAAGCGCGAGCAGCAAGATAGTGATGGCGATGACGGGCGTGCCGAGAATCATAATCAGGCTCGTCGCGTAGTGCGCCCAGATGAAGAGCGGCAGGCGAAACCATGTCATGCCGGGGGCGCGCATCGTGTGAATCGTGACGATGAAGTTTAAGCCCGTCAGGATTGATGAAAAGCCGTTGATGAAGATGCCGAGTCCGGCCAGCACCACGTAAGAATTTGAAAAGGTCGTGCTGTAGGGCGCGTAGAAAGTCCAGCCCGTGTCAACGCCGCCCGCGAGCAGCGCGTAGATGGTGACGAGAGCGCCGAGGATGTAGATGTACCAGCTCAGCAGGTTGATGCGCGGGAAAGCCAAATCCTTCGCGCCGATCATCAATGGGACCAGAAAATTTCCCAGGACCGCCGGGATGGACGGAATCAGGAAGAAGAAGATCATCAGAATGCCGTGCTGCGTGAAGAGCTTGTTGTAGGTGTTCGATTGAACGAGGTCGCCGTGCGGCGTCAGTAGCTCAAGACGAATCGCCAGCGCATAGACGCCGCCAGCCATGAAGAAGAGGGTGACGGAGCCTAGATAGAGCAGCGCGATGCGCTTGTGGTCCCTCGTCAACAGCCATGACTTCAAGCCGTACTCGGCGTTGATGTAGTTGACGCGCGGGTTAATTGGTAAATCAAATTCTTCAACCATAACTTTTCCCGATTAATGCTTGAGCCGTTTTATGGATTGCGACGCGGCGCGTTTGTGCCGCCCGAATTATTTTGCCCTGCGGCGGGCGAAGCCGTGCGATTGCTGTTTCCTGCTCCCGTGTTGCCGCCCGGAGTCGCAGGCGCGGCGTTCTGATTGTTTGAATTCGCGGACGCAGACACGTTTGTGCCCTGCGTTCGATTCGGACTCAAAGACTTGATGTAAGAGATAACCTGCAACAACTCTTCTTCGCTAATCTGTCCCTGAAACGTCGGCATGATCGGTTGATAGCCAGCGACAATCTTTGCCTGCGGATTCAGGATTGATTCGCGTATGTACTCTTCGTTGGCCTGCACCTCTTGCCCCGTGTTGATTGGAACTTGCGAGCCGAAGAGATTGACGAGCGAAGGCCCGCGCCCGCCCTGCCCGTTGTCGCCGTGACACGATGCGCAGCCGAGCTTCTGTTGATAAATCTGCTGGCCTGCGGCGACGGGCGATTGCTGGTTAGCGTTGCCGCTCAGCCAGTTGTCAAAGTCGGCAGGCTCCATCACTTCGATGTAGCCGACCATGCCCGAATGGTTCGTGCCGCAATACTCCGCGCAGAAGAGGTGATAGCGTCCGGGCTTCGTCGCCTCGAACCAGATTGAAGTGTACTTGCCCGGCACCACGTCGCTCTTGATGCGAAACGCGGGGATGAAGAAACTGTGTATGACATCCTCTGTCGTCATAATCAGTTTTACTTTGCGTCCGACGGGCACGTGAAGCTCGTTAATCTCGCGTTGCCCTGTCGAGTGCTGCATCTTCCACATCCACTGCTTGCCGACAACGTAAATCTCCATCGCATTCGACGGAGGTCTGTACTGCGCGAAGTAAACGCCCGCGCCCCACACGAACATGCTCATCGCAATGATTAAAGGAATCACCGTCCACATCGTCTCAAGCTTGATAGAGCCTGCGATGGGGCGCGGGATTTCGTATGGATTGCGGCGGCGAAAGCGTATGACGAAAAAGATCAGCACCGCAGAGATGAGCAGAGTGAAGAAGGCCGTCACGCCGACGAGATAAAAGTAGAGCGCGTCAACATTGCCCGCCTGCGTCGAAGCCTGCTCCGGCAGTAATGGAAAATCTAATAACATAAATTAAGCAGCGCCTCCTGCTTTCAATCCCCCTTGCGCCGTTCCATGCGTGCCGCGTCTTCTGAGCAAGAGCAGCAAAGCGGCCATGCCGATGATTGTTAAGACTCCGCCTATCCGAATCATGTTGATGACCGTTGCGCCGTACTTACCCGTCGCCGGGTCGTAGTGATAGCAGTAGAGCAGCAGTTGGTCCACAGGCGTTCCGATTTTTCCTTCCGAAGCCTCGACCACTGCGAGCCGCACATCTTTCGGCGCATACTCGATGCCGTAGAGGTAGCGCGAGAGTTTTCCCTGCGGCGTCAGGACCATAATCCCTGAAGCGTGAGCAAACTGATTCGTTTGCTCGTCAAACACGTAATGAAATCCAACCGCATCGGCAAGTTTTTTGATTGAATCTTCATCGCCCGTCAGAAAGTGCCAGTTCTCTTCCACGCCCTGCTGCTTGAAGTCCATCAGGTAAACTCTCTTCTTGCTTGCCGCAAGCTCAGGACGTTCGCGCGGGTCGAAACTCACAGTCACGACGTTGTACTGCTCGCCCATCCTGAACGACATGCCTTTGAAGGTTTGAACCATGCCGTTGAGAACCTGCGTGCAGAGCATCGGGCAATCGTAATAGACGAGCGAGAGCACGACAGGGCGGCTGCCGAAATAATCGCCAAGCTTCACCTCGCGCCCCGTCTCGTCGCGAAACTTGAGATCAAGCGGAACCTGCTCGTTCAAACGCTGCTCGAATCCGACCTGCTTCAAAGCCTTCGGCAGACCCGGCTCGGTCTGCGCCGTATAGGGCCGCGAATTGTAGAGCGGCGAGCCTGCGCGCGGAACCATCTGCCCTCTCGCCTGAAAGCAAAAGGCAAAAGTAAAAAGGTAAAAGGCAAAAGTCAGGGGAAGCCAACTCTTAATTAAATCACTCCGGTTGAGCTTTTTAATTAAATTTGGTTTCCGCCTCACTTTTACCTTTTGCCTTTTTACTTTTGCCTTCATCATTGACTTCTCTTTTCCATCATCCTGCCGGAACTCTGATACGTCGGCATCTGCGGCGCGTAATCAATAGCTCGCGCTTCACCCTGTTGTTGCTGCTGGCCCTGTTGTTGTCTGACGGGCAGACCCTGCGCGGCAACTCTCTTTATCGCCTCGTCAATCGGCAGACCTTTGTGGCCCTGTTGATCTGCGGGGCCGTTCCTGAGCGTCTCTTCCCACTGCGCTCTCATCACCTTGTACTCTGACTGCGGCTCCTTCTTTGAAAGGTCTTCGTCCGCTCCGTCAACCTTACCGTCTTTATTCAAATCAACGCCGAAGCCGGGCGCGGCCTGAAGACGCGGCTCAGGCGGCAGACGCTCGTTCTCTTTGTAAGCCATCGGCGCGGGCGGCGGCTCAAGCTTTGCCGCGCGCGATTCCATCACACGAAACATGAGCCACATCAGAACGTGTACGAACACGCCCAACACCAGCAGCCCGAACACAAACCAGAGAATCGAACGGACATTAACATCGCTCTGCTCATGCGTGACATCCACGTTGGCGATGTGCGATGTGTCCGGCGTCTCCGTCACATGCTCTCTATCGTGCTTTCTCATAATCTCAATTTGTCCGTAGTCCGTTGTCAGTTGTCCGTTGTTAGTTCCTCTTCGTTAGCTTTCGTGATTCAACTCAGTAGTCACAAACAACGGACTACGGACCACTGACAACGGACAGTTTTTAATGCCCTCCATGCACATGCGCCGTCGCGCTCTCTAAATCAGGATCGTTGATGGGCAGAAGCGGTCTCTGCTTCAACTGTCCCGTGAAGAACCACAGCCAGATGCCGCCGAGAGCAACGGGCGCGGCCACGTCCATCCAGCTCAAATGCAGGTGAAACGGATGAAAGACAGGCTCGATCAACCAGAAGAGATCAACCAGACGCATCACGAGCACGCCTATCGCAACCAGCGCGAGCGTGCGCGCGTTGCGCTTCAAATCTCTTGAGAGCAGCATCAGGAACGGAAACATAAAATGCAGAATGATGACGACCACCGCGACGATGCCCCAGCCGCCTTCGGTCCTGTACAAATACCAGCGTGCTTCTTCCGGCAGATTGCCGGACCAGATAATCAGGTACTGCGAAAAAGAGAAATAGGCCCAGAGCATCACGAACGCGAGCAAGAGTTTGCCCCAGTCGTGAAAATGTCTGGGCTGAACGATGCCTTCCATCGGCGCATGATTCGCCAGCATCGCCATCACCGCGATACCAAACGCGAGCGCAGTCAAAGCCCACGACGCAACGAACAGCAGGCCGAATATGGTAGAAGCCCACGTCGGGTCCAGAGACATCACCCAATCGAACGATGCGAACGTCACGGCGAAGATTAAGAGCACAAGTCCGATGCCGCTTATCATACGCATCTGCCGCTTGTACCTGCGGTCAGCCGTCCTGTCCTGCTCAAGCGACCACGCGTTCAAAAAGAACATCAACAGGAGCCAGATAGCGAAGTAGATGACCGCGCGCACGATGAAGAGTTTCCAGTTCAGATAGTATGGAATTTTATGCTCGACGACTTCGAGCGGCTCCCCCTGATAGTGCTGCAACGGGTGCATCCAGCCGTAGTTGTAACCGAGTCCAAGCACAACGGGGACGAAGAGCAAGGCCATGAGCGGCAGCGTCCTTGAGCCTGCTTCGAGCACGCGGCGCATCACGAGTCCCCACGCGCCTCCTGTCAGATGTTGCAGCATCAGGATGGCGAGCGAGCCGATGCTGATGCCAACCCAGAAGACGAACGCCAGCAGGTAAGAATGAAAGAACTGCCCCCAGCCGTCGTAACCCATCGCTCTTTCGACAAACGCGCCCGCAACCAAAAGCAAGAGGAACGCCACGCCCACCATCAGCGACGTGCTCTGTGTGCGGCTCAACGAAGGCGGAGCAGTGTATGCGGCAGCCATCTCTATTTGTGTCCTCCGCTCGTCGGTTGTGGCATCGGAAGGCTCTGGCCCGTTCCTCCCGTATTCAATCCCGGCCCCGTCGCGTTTGTCGTCTGCACGCCCTGATAACTGAGTTGCAGCGCGCGTATGTAAGCGATGATGGCCCAGCGATCCTGCGCGGGAATTTGCGGCGCGTAGTTTGGCATCGCTCCCCAACCGTTTGTAATCACATCGAAGTAATGACCGACAGGCGCTCTGCGAAGCTCGTCCGTGTGATATGAAGGCGGCTTGCGAAACCCCCTGCGCACAACCATGCCATCGCCTTCGCCTGTCATGCCGTGACAGATGGCGCAGAAGATTTCATAACGCTCTTTGCCGCGCTCAAGCACAGGCTTCGTGACAGGGAACGGAAAAGCGTTCACGTCCGCGAGATCATTTGCGCCGCCCTGCGCTCCGGCTGCGCCCCCGCCTGCCGTTTGCGCGCTCGCGTTGCGTGCGCCGGTTGTCGTCTGCGCGCTGCTGCTCTGTCCCATCTGATCTAAAGTGCCTGCGCCGTTGCGCCCGTCTTGATTCGTCATGCCCGGCTGATTCTGTCCGCTCGACGCGCTTAGCGCGGCCTGCGCTTTCGTAGTCTTCCCCGTGTAAAATTCCTGATCCGCTCTCAACCAACCGCGCGGCACCGTTCCTTCAACCAGAGGGCGCGAAGACAATCCGTCTTTGAAAAACGTGCTGCCCCGATATGCGATGTACTTCGGCTGGTCCTGCATGTCCTGACGGCATCCGGCAAAGGCAAAAGGCAAAAGTAAAAAGGTAAAAGTCAGGGGAAGCCAGCTTTTAATTACATCACTCAACTTGAGCTTTGTAATTAAAAGCGGTTTCAGCCTCACTTTTGCCTTTTGCCTTTTTACTTTTGCCTTGATTTCAGACTTCAACATCTGTCACCTCGCGCGCTTCCAGCGTGTTCATAAAACCTCTGGTCTCTGCGTAATCAAACTTGGGGTCTTTCGTTTCGATGACGAGGAAGAATCTATCGCGCGTTGCCAGCGCAAAGTTAGGCGCATTGAAGACCGGATGATACGGCATCGGCAGTTTGTTCAAAGCCAACATGCCGAAGACCGCCGCGAACGCTGCGACCAGCACAGTGCATTCAAACGTAATCGGAATAAAGGCGGGCCAACTGTGATAAGGCTTGCCGCCAACATTGATCGGATACTCAAAGGCTTCGAGGTAATACTGCATCAGGTAGCCGCCGAGGCCGCCGATGATGCCGCCAATCAGAACAATCAAAGGCAGCCTTGTCCGGTGAAAACCAATCGCCTCTGACAACTCTTCAATCGGGTAAGGCGAGTAGCCGTTAATCATTCGATAGCCCTCGTCATAGGTCACGCGCGCAGCGTTGACCAGATCGGTCGGGTTATCAAACTCGGCCATCAATCCGTAGAGTTCAGGCTTCTTCTCTTTCATAAATGATTGTCCGTTGTCCGTTGTCCGTTGTCCGTTGTTTGTGATTGCTAAGTTGATTGCTCAAGATAAAGCATTCAACATCGGCAAGACTCAAAACAACGGACCACTGACTACGGACAAATAACGTTTTATTCTTCCACTTCAGCTTCCGGCAGAATCGTTCGCATCTCGAAGATGGAGATCATGGGCAGGAAGCGTATGAAGAGGAAGAGCAGCGCAAAGAACAGACCGATGGTGCCGACGTACATGGACCAGTCCCAGAAGCTCGGCTGGTACATGCCCCATGACGACGGGAGAAAATCTCTATGAAGCGATGTCACGACGATCACGAAACGCTCCAGCCACATGCCTATGCTCACGACGAGCGCGATGATCCAGAGCAGCAGCGTGTTCTCTCTGATGCGCTTGGACCAGAGGAACTGCGGCGTGATGATGTTGCAGAAAATCAAGGCCCAGTAGTAGTACCAGTAAGGCCCGAACGCGCGATTCTTAATCATGAAAGCTTCGTACTTGTTGCCGCTATACCAGCCGAAGAACGCTTCCATGATGTAGCCGTAGCCGACAATCAAACCTGTCGCCAGCATCACCTTCGCCATGTTGTGTACGTGGCGCATGGTGATAAAACCTTCGAGGCCGTAGAGCTTGCGCAAAGGAATCGTCAGCAGCAGGACCATCGCAAAGCCCGCATAGACCGCGCCCGCCACGAAGTAAGGCGGAAAGATTGTCGCGTGCCAGCCCGGTATGATGCCAACGGCGAAGTCGAAGCTGACGATGGTGTGAACCGAAAGCACGAGCGGCGTGGCGAGTCCTGCCAGCAGGAGGTACGCCATCTCGTAGCGATGCCAGTGGCGTGCGCTCCCGCGCCAGCCCATCGCAAGCAGCCCGTAAAGAATTTGAAAAGGCTTGCTTCGCGCGCGGTCTCTCAGCGTCGCAAAGTCCGGGATGAGTCCGACAAACCAGAAGAGCGCGGAGACAGTGCCGTAAGTCGAGACGGCGAACACGTCCCACATCAGAGGGCTGCGGAACTGCGGCCAGACGCCCATCGTGTTCGGATAAGGGAAGAGCCAGTAAGCAAGCCACGGGCGGCCCGTGTGAAAGACCGGATAGAGGCCCGCGCAGGCTACAGCAAAGAGCGTCATCGCTTCCGCGAAGCGGTTAATCGAAGTGCGCCACTCCTGACGCAGCAGCAGCAGGATGGCAGAGATTAAAGTTCCGGCGTGGCCGATGCCAATCCACCAGACAAAGTTGATAATCGGCATCGCCCAACCGACCGGCTGGTTCGTGCCGAAGACGCCGATGCCCGTGAAGACCAGATACGTGATTGAGAGCAAGAGCACCTGCGCCAGCATGAATGAGATGGCAAAGCCCAGAAACCACCAGAGCGGCGTCCTGCGCTTGAGCACGATGGAGCTGATCTTGTCCGTGACAGAGGCGAAGGTCATGCCTTCTCCGACCACTGGAACAGACGTGCCGTGGATATTCACATCATCGTGTGGATGATCTGCCTCTTGCATCTCTTAAGCCTTCTCTGAGAGTTCCGGGTTCGGGTTGCGCAGGCCAGCCAGATAAGTCGTGCGCGGCTGCGTGTTCAATTCCGCGAGCAAGGCATAGTGACGCTCTTTCTCTTTCAACTTCGAGACCTTGCTGTTTGGATCATTGATGTTGCCGAAGACAATCGCTTCGGTCGGGCAGACAGCTTGACAGGCCGTCACAATCTCGCCGTCTCTGACCGTGCGCCCTTCCTTTTCGGATTCAATCTTGGCCCACTGAATGCGCTGTATGCAGTAAGTGCATTTCTCCATCACGCCGCGCGAGCGCACAGAGACTTCAGGGTTGCGCATCAACTTGTAGGTCGGCGTGTCCCAATCCTGATAGAGCAGGAAGTTGAAGCGGCGAACTTTGTACGGGCAGTTGTTCGAGCAGTAGCGCGTGCCGACGCAACGGTTATAAACCATGTCGTTTGTGCCTTCCGCGCTATGCACGGTCGCGTGGACAGGACAGACAGGCTCGCACGGTGCGTTCTCGCAGTGCATACAGGGCACAGGCATGAAGTGCGTCTCTTCAGGATTGTTTGCATCGTCGCCTTTGTAATAAGTGTCAATGCGAAGCCACTGCATCTCGCGGCTTCTGACAATCTGCTCTTTGCCGACGATAGGAATGTTGTTCTCTGACTGGCAGGCGACGACGCAGGCGTTGCAGCCAACACAACTCGCGTTATCAATCGCCATCCCCCACGCATAACCGAAGCCCTGATTCTTGTAGTCGTATTGAGGATAGAGAGAAGCATCTTTCAACTCTTTCTCTTCCTTCTCTCGCTCCGCACGCTCATGCTCAGGGTTATGTAGCTTCTCCTCCATCTGTTCGAGCGTGTAGGAGCGCACGATGTCGCGCCCTTCCATGTTGAAATGGAGTTGCGTCGTCGCCATCTGGTATCGCTGGCCCGCCTTCGTCAACGTCAGCCCCTCGCCTGACCACGGCGCGTCCGAAGTGCGAATCTTGTAAGCATTGAAGCCGACAGTTCTGTTCCTATCGCCACCGACGCGGCCTGCGAGTGCGCGCCCGTATCCGAGATGGACCGTCACTACATCGTCAGGCTGGCCCGGCAGAATCCAGATGGGAGCAGCCACCATGCGCCCTTTGTAGTTGAGATAAACAACATCAACGTAATGATCGCCGCCCTTCCTGCCAATCTCTGTCGTGACGCCCAGACGCTGCGCCGTGTTCAAGCTCAACATCGCCGCGTTGTCCCACGTCAGCTTCGTCAAAGGCTTCGGCAACTCTTGCAGCCAGCCGTTATTGGCAAAGCGTCCGTCGTGAATCGTCGGGTCTGTGCGAAAGACTATCTCAAGAGCATTCGGGGTTGGGGATTGGGGGTTAGGGGTTAGGGGTTGATTGGACCAATCGGATTTCAGCGCGACGGTTTTTTGCGGCAGCGCAGTGTTCGGAATAATTCCGTCATGCACCCACTTGCGCCATTGCTGCTCTGTATCTGCCGAAGCATCGGAAGTTTGGTTGGAAGAAGCTGGGTTAGGAGCGGTTGCGTTTCTTCCAACCCCTAACCCCTGCCCCCCAGCCCCCGTCCAAAAATTTCGCAGCATGTCGTAAGGCTTCTGGTCATACTGGTCCGTAAAAACTGCGAGCAGTTCATTCGCGGTCTTGTTGTCTCCATAGAGCGGCTCGATCAAAGGCTGCACGATTGAGACTGTACCGTCGAAGGCTCGCGCGTCGCCCCACGATTCAAGATAGTGAGCTTCCGGTATGTGCCAGTGGCAAAGCTCCGATGTCTCGTCTTTGTAGAGGCTCAGGTGAACGCGCGTCTTCGCCTTCTGCATGGCCTGCTCGAAACTTAAATCGGCGGGCGCGTTGTAAACCGGATTGCCGCCAATGATGACGAGCAACTCGACCGTGCCGTTGTTCAAATCTCCGACCAACTCGCGCAGCGATTGTGTCTGGTCCACAGGATTCGCTTCAACAGGGTCAGTGTAAATAACAGTCTTGCCGACATTGCCGAGCGCAGCGTTAATCGCATGGCCCAGAGCATGAACCGCAGGCGACTGCTCATCGCCGACAATGACAAGGCTCGCGCCCGCATGAGCTTTCAAATCACGCGCGACCGCATCAATCCATTTTGTGCGTTCGCCGCTCTGAAGCGTTGCCGGTTGGCCTCCGGTATTCACGCCTAACATCTGAGCCAGAGCGCGCGTGAAGCTTTCAACTTCGCTGGGGCGAATAGACAAACGATGGTCAGCCTTCGCGCCCGTATTAGTCGGCGTGCATTCAACAGCGTAGAGGCGATTCATCTCGCCATGGTTATCTTCCACGCGACGCTTGCGCGCAAACTCGCGCGCGTTACGCAGGTTGCCCGGCCCGCACGAGAGAAAATCAGAATCAATAGAGAGAATCCTGTCGGCATTCTCAAAGCGATAGATGGTGTTGACTGCCTGGCCGAAGGCCGTCAACGCGCCGTTGTATGCGTTGTTGCGCGAGGCAGGCTCATACTGATGCCACCGCGCAGAAGGGAACGCCGTCAAAATTGATTTCAACTGTGCCGCCATCGTCGGCGACGAAACTGTCTCAGTGAGAATGCGCAGGCCCGCGCCGCTCGTCGCTTTCATCTGCTCAAGCGCAGAGCGCATCTCGCCCAGAAAAGTGGACCACGGACGAATCTCTTCACGGTAGGAGAGCGTTTGCGAGCGATCAGGATCGTAGAGAGTTAAGATAGAAGCCTGCGCCCAAACGTCTGTTGCGCCCTGAGAGTCAGGGTGGTCCGGGTTGCCTTCGAGCTTGGTGGGCCTGCCCTCGTTGCTCTTTGCCAGAAGCCCTGTGGCGATGCCGCCGATTTGCATTGCTGTAGCGAAGAAGAGAGCTTTGCCCGGCACTGATTCTTCAGGTTGACGAACGTAAGGAACGATCTTCTCCGGCGGTTGATAGACGCACCCGCTCAAACCCGCTAAGGCCAGCGATGCTCCCATCAACTTGATAAAGGTGCGGCGGCTGAAATCATCGTCCCACTCTTCCGCCTGATGCGGGTACTCGCGCGAGATAAACTCGCGAAACTCTTCCGTGTCCGCTAATTCTTCAAGGCTGCGCCAGTATTCCTTGCCGTTCTGCTCTGCAAGGATGCGGTCCCGCATCAGAGCGAAATTGATGTGATGATCTTGACTAGGCATCTAGTTAATCCTTCAATCTCTAGCGATGGCACGTCGAACAACTCGTCAACACGTTCGGCCCCTGAATGCGATAAGACTTCAAGAGATTATTGCCAACATCTTTCTGGTTTGCGGGCGGCTGCCAGTCCATCTTGTAAATGTCTTTTTGCTCTCTGAGAATATTTTCAGGCGAGCGATGGCATTGCAGACACCACTCCATCTGTAGTGAAGATGCCTGAAGCATCGCGGGCATCTGGTCCACCTTGCCGTGGCAGGTCGAGCAGCCGACGCCCTTGTTCACATGTATGCTGTGGTTGAAATAGACGTAATCCGGCAGGTCGTGAACCCGTGTCCACTCAATCGGCTTGCCCGTCCGCATACTCTCCCGCACAGGCGCAAGGTAAGGGCTGTCGGCCCAAATCTGCGAGTGGCAGTTCATGCAGGTCTTCGTGGGCGGCATCCCTGCGCTCGCAGATGTTTCGACAGAGGTGTGGCAATAGCGGCAATCAATGCCGTCATCGCCCGCGTGATGCTTGTGGCTGAATTGGACGGGCTGCTCGCGCTCTGTCCACTGGCCCGTGTTCCATGAAGAACGATTGATGGATGCTGTCACCCAGAGCGCAGCCGCGATAATGAAGACCGCCCCGAAGATGCTCAAGCGGGCTAAGAAATTGGTGCTGTGATGAAAAATCTGGGGCATCCCTTAGCGCCTTTCGTTACTGCTCACGCCGGGCGTAACAGTTTTACTCAAAACGAACAGGGAGAGATGACGCGCTAAAGAAAACAATCGCGTGATTGCCGGGATGCAACATAGTTCGACCTACCGAAGTCGAAACACACTTGCGCCTCGCAATCTTCCCCCTCGACTCATTTTCTTGAAGAGCAATTCGTCTTCACTTTACCAGAAGCGAAGAAAATTTCAAATTACGAAATTCACAAGATTAATTTTTATCGCACGGAGAGTAATTGCTAATTAACACGAAAGCATGAAGAAGAGTGCCAGAATGTTTGACAGACCTGCGCGAGTGATGAGCGTTTTCTAATCTTGTAGGAGAGAATTTATTGACAGTCTCGCACGTTAAGAGTATATGGTTGGCTGTCGCTAGTTTCTCAATTAGCAAGAGCCTCACTTCTAATAAAGTCCTGCTCCTGTTAATTCCAACTTCTAAACTGCTCACTTCTCATAATAAAGAGGACTTATGCAAAATTTCAAATCCCTCTCGCAACGGATAGGATTATCTGGCATCAGCCTTGTCTTTGTGTGCCTTTTGATTTTGGGTGTCAGTGCGTTTACTTATAAGGATCGTTTTAAACAGGAGAACTCGCAAGCGCAAGATAAAGTTGTAGAACACGTATCTGTGCCTAATCAACCAGTGCAGATTCTTAATACAAATTTATTGGGGAAGTCTTTCAAACTGGGAGAAAAAATTGACGGCGACGATGACTGGTTAAAATCATTATCTTTAAAGGTAAAGAACGTATCCAACAAGCCAATAACCTACATCGGAATGTACTATACTTTTCCCGAAACTAAAGCTTCAGGAAATATGATGGTTTTCCCGGTCAGGTATGGGCAGAACAAACGTATAGCAATAGTAACTGATGAGCCAAAGCTTTTGATGCCAGGTGACGCGGTAGATATGGCGTTATCTGCTGCGCAATATGCTAAGTTAAAAAGTTTTATAGAGAGAAGGCATCAACTCATCAACATCCATAAAATAAAAGTTGAACTTGTTGAGATTCATTTTGAGGATGGGACAGTTTGGAATGGAGGAAATCTCTATCGTATTGATGCCAACAACCCCCAAAAACTCATCCCACTATCTAACTCTTCCACGTCTAAAAACTAAACTAAAGGGGAGATTAATATACTATAAACCTGTTGCGTGATAAGGCTTCAACCGCTAAGTTTGAGAGCAGGAGCCATCAAATATATGTCCCTCTATCACAAACTCAGCCGGAAGCCGCAACTGTTTCTCTCAGTCACAGGCATGAACCTCC
>JBAWGU010000260.1:0-12216 GCA_049593215.1 Pyrinomonadaceae bacterium | reverse complement strand
TGAGCATGAAGAAGATGCTGGCTCTCATCTTTCTCATGAGAAAGATGAGAGCCAGCATCTTCTTCATGCTCATCAACAGGGCCGACATGCTCGCCCGGTTCATGTCTTGGACGATCACCCGCAGACTCCATGCGCGCATCGTGCGGTTTTAATCCTTCATCGAATGCGTGCGCGTGCGCCTCGTCCGCTTCACCGCCCGCAGGTCTCTCTAAAAATCTCTCCTTGCCCCAGAAGGTCATCGCCACGAGGCGCGTCATGTAGAAGGCCGTGCAGGTCGCGGCAATCGTCGCGACGAGCCAGAGCAGCCAGCCATAAGGAATGTACGCGGTCGAAGCGGCGTTCCACAAAATCTCGTCCTTTGACCAGAAGCCGCTAAAGGGAATCACGCCGCAGATCGCCAGCCAGCCCGCCAGAAAAGTCCAGTAGGTGTAAGGCATGTACTTACGCAAGCCGCCCATGCGCCGCATGTCCTGCTCGTGGTGCATCCCGTGTATGACGCTGCCCGCGCCGAGAAACATCAGGGCTTTGAAGAACGCGTGCGTCATCACATGGAAGATGCCTATCGTGAACGCGCCGACGCCGCACGCGAGAAACATGAAACCGAGTTGCGAGACTGTTGAATAAGCCAGAACTTTCTTAATGTCGTTCTGCGTGATACCAATGGTCGCGGCAAACAGCGCGGTCAACGCGCCGACGACTGCGACGACAAGCATCATCGTCTGCGAATGCTGAAAGATGATGTTGGTCCGCGTCAGCATGTATAGACCAGCCGTCACCATCGTCGCCGCGTGAATCAGCGCGGAGACAGGCGTTGGACCAGCCATCGCATCCGGCAGCCACACATACAAGGGTATCTGCGCGCTCTTGCCGCACGCCCCGACAAAGAGGCCCAACGCAATCCATGACATGATGCCCCACTGGCCCAGGTGCTCTAACGGATAGCCGCTCGCCTGCGAGACAACGCCTGTGAACTGCGCCGTGCCGAACGTGGCAATGATTCCGAAAACCGCGAGAGCGAATCCGAAGTCGCCAATGCGATTCGTGATGAAAGCCTTGCGCGATGCGTCGCCAGCCTCTTTGCGATCAAAGTAGTAACCGATTAAAAGATAAGAGCAGAGGCCCACGCCTTCCCAACCGACAAACATCATCAGGAAGTTTGACCCCATCACGAGCACCAGCATCATGAACATGAAGAGGCCGAGATATGAGAAGAAGCGATAGAAGCCCGCATCGCCGTGCATGTAGCCGGTCGCAAAGACAAAGATGCACAGGCCCACGCCCGTCACAATCAACATGAAGATGGAAGAGAGCGCATCGAGTTGATAGCTCCACTCGACATCAAGCAACGCGCCGCGTCCTGTGTGCTCGTTCCAAGCCTTGTCGCTCGCAGCCAGCGCCGCCAGCCCTGCCGGGTCGTTCGAGAGCGTTGGAACAACTCCTCTCACACCTTCTGTTTCCTGAGTGCGCAACGCCGCGTCGTTCGCGTGGCCTCCGCCGACAATTCCTGCGCGCTCCGGCGTCCCCTGCGTAATCTCCAACGCGCCGCCCTGCATCCACCTCCAAGAATACGGGAAGCCCCCCTCTTCGCTCGTCACGTAGGCTTTCGGCCAACGCCTTTCGCCGCCGAATCCATACGAATAGACCGCCGCCACGCTAATCAAAAAGGAGAGCGCAACAGACCCGACCGCAATCGAGCCGATAACCCCTTCACTAAAACGAAACCTTCGTCCCAGCAAGCCGTTAATGGCCGCGCCAAGCAAAGGAAGAAGCGGAACAAGCCAGATGAATTTATACATAAAGAGTTTTCAGTTTTCAGTTTTCAGTTCACAGTGATTAGCGAGTTGCTTTTTTCTGGAAACTGAAAACTGAAAACTGTTCTTACCATTTCAACAAATCAATCTCATCAACCCAGATCGTCTCCTTATTGCGATAGAGCGCGATGACGATGCCTAAGCCTATGGCGGCCTCTGCCGCCGCGACGACGATGACGAAGACCGTGAAGACTTGGCCCGCGACGGCGTTCATGTTGCCCGTGTCTTGCAGGTAGCGCGAGACGGCGATGAAGTTTAAGTTGGCTGCGTTCAGAATCAACTCGATGGACATGAAGATGATGAGTATGTTGCGCCGCGCCAGCACCCCGCCAACGCCGATGATGAAGAGCAACGCACCGATAACTAAAAACTTGGAAACGTCCGGGTGCAGCAATCCCTGCTTCACGGCATCAAAGCGATCACCCGATGCCTGTTGCCAGATGAGAGCAAATACGAAAGCGAACAAGTTACTCATAAAGTTTTTAACGGACGATGGAAGAAGAACAGACAATGGACGATGGACCATCAGAACTGTTTTTATCGTCTATCGTCTATGGTCCAACGCCTGTGCTTCTTTCAGAATTTCAGGGTCAACATCGTCTGCTGCGGCCTCTTGTTTGATTGTGCGCGCGAGCATGACAGAGCCGATGATGGCGACAAGCAGCAGGACGCTCGCCACTTCAAACGGCAGCGAGGCGTAGCGATACAGGCTGCTCCCGACGCGCTCCGTCTCTTTGCTGATTTTCATCGTGCCCGTCGCGGAGTTCTGTAAATTCTGCGCCCCGTTCACACGCGCGGCTTCCGCCTGCGCGATCTTGTCTCTATCGCGTGCGCGCAATCCTGCGAATCCCTGATTGATGGCGTAGAGCAGACCGAAGACCAGCAGCACAGAGAAGATGACGGCTGCAATAATCTGCGGCGGGCGATTAAAAATCTCTTCGCTCCCGCGCTCTTCCGCGCCGACGTTGACGAGCATGATGACGAAGAGAAAGAGCACCATCACCCCGCCAACGTAAACCAGAATCTGCACGCCAGCGATAAACTCTGCGCCGAGCAAGATGAAGAGCGCGGCCACAGAAACGAGCGACGAGATGAGAAAGAGCGCGCTGTGAACGGCGTTGCGCGCCATAATCGTCAACAGCCCCGCGATAATCGCCGCGAGCGCGAAGACCCAGAAAAAGACTGCTTCCCAACCTGATAGAGACATAGTTTTCAGTTTTCAGTTTTCAGTTTTCAGTTTTTGAGTTTTCAGGCACGAAGCTTTTTCGCTCGTTGCTGAAAACTGAAAACCGAAAACTGAAAACTGCTTCTAAGCTTCGTACTTGACCGTCTCGCGTCCCTGCTCCAACATTTCACGATTCCAGACGAAGCCTGCGCGCGAGTAAGTGGCAAGCTCGAAATCCTGCGTTAGCTCAAGACAGTTTGTCGGGCAGGCTTCCTGACAGAGCGCGCAGAACATGCAGCGCGAGGTGTCGAAGATAAATTCATCCAGCACCTTCTTCTTACGCGGCTTGCCAGCGACGATAATCTCTATGTCCATCGGGATCACGTCAATGCAATCTTCGGGACAGGCGAGCGCGCAGAGGTTGCAGGCAATGCAGAGCGTATCGTGCGTCTCAGGGTCCATGTTGAGACGCGGCGAACCATGAAAGCGCGGCGCGACATCAGGCCGCACCTTCGGATACTGCTCCGTGTAGATGCCGTGCCCCGCCACAGCATCCCTGTCCGTGAGCGCGCCCAGATTGTATTTGAGCGTCACCCCCAGCCCCTTCAACAGATCAACCATGAAGAAGCGTTTCACCTTCTGCATAAACGTCGGCTGCGGAACACTAACTAATGGCATGATAACTCCTCAGAAACGCGGAACGATGAATGATGAACGATGAACTCATGACAAACCGCTTTGCATTCATCGTTCATCATTCCGCGTTCATGATTTCGCTTAGCTTTCGCTCGTCGCGGGCTTCGTCGTGGCGGCGGGCGTTGTTGCTGCTGTTGCCGCGCTCTTGCTCACAGCAGGCTGGCCCTGCGGCAGATTGACCAGACGAATCTGGCGGCGCTGGCTCTTCAAGTTGAAATCGCGCGAGCGCCAGTTAATTAGAGAGAGCACGCCGCCCGTAGCAAGCAACCCGCCCCAACCGAAAATAATCATGATGGCTTTGCCGCTCGCCGTCAGGTGCAGAGCCGGAGTGATGGCGTCAATCGTCTTCATCCCGTGCCAGCCGTTGAGAGCTTGAACAACGACAATCGCCACAGCCGTCAACACGATGTTGACGAGCGTTGCTGGTATCAACCACTTCCAGCCCAAGTCCATCAACTGATCGTAGCGGAAACGCGGCAGCGTCCACCGCAGCCAGAAATAGAGATAGAGCAACAGCGCCATCTTCAGCACAAAGCCGGTGATGCACGCGATGACGTAGAGATTTTGAAAACCGTTGGCTGCCGTCAATCTAAACACAAACGGGAAATACCAGCCGCCGAGAAAAAGTGTCGTCGCCACGGCAGAGACCACGACCATCGCCGCATACTCCGCCATGAAGAAGAGCGACCAGCGCATCCCGGAATATTCCGTGTGGAAACCCGCGACGAGTTCCGATTCAGCTTCAGGCAGATCAAACGGCGCGCGGTTGTTCTCCGCAATCCCGCTAATCACAAACGCGATGAAAGCAAGCGGCTGGTACAGGAAGAACCACGAGTGGTCCGTTATCTGCGCCCCGACGATGCCTGCGAGCGAGAGCGTGCGCGCAAACATCAAGGCTCCGATGATTGAAAGCCCCATAGAGACTTCATACGAAACCATCTGCGCCGAAGAACGCAACGCGCCCATCAGTGAATACTTGGAATTTGAGGACCAGCCCGCGAGTATCAGCGCAAGCACGCCGACGCTTGAGATTGAGAGAATGAAGAGGACGCCGATGTTGACATCCGTAATCACGCCCCAGTTCGGCCCGAACGGAATCACAGCGAAGACGATGAAGGCTGCCGCGACGGAGATGTAAGGCGCGAAGAAGAAGATCCACCTGTCAGCTTTATCAGGAATCAAATCTTCTTTCGTGAGAAGCTTGATAGCATCGGCAATCGGCTGCAAGAGTCCGTAAGGCCCGACGCGCATTGGTCCCAGCCGCGCCTGCATAAACGCAGAGACTTTGCGCTCGGCATAAGTCGCGTACAAAGCCCACACCGCGATAGCCGTCACCACCGCGCCAATCTGTATGAACGGCCACACAACATAGTTCACCACGTCCTGGCTGAAAGCTTTCACCAGCAGGTCGTTAATAAAATTTGGCGGCGCAAAGAGCGCAAGCGTCCCTGTCATCACCGTTAAAGCTCAATCTCGAAGATTTGATTATGCGTCACTTTCAGATCAACCAACTCCCAATCCGAATCGAGCGTCCCGCTTCGATCAACAACCAGATATGAGGACCACTCGCCCACAGGAAACGGCGGCGTGTGCCATGTCCCTTTGTGATAAGCGTAAGGCAAACGCCCGTCAACAAGAAACGCCGCAACCTTTTCAACATCCGGCGCGCTCCCTTCACTCGGCGGCGCAACCGCGATGATTGATTTTGACGAAGCGAGCGGCGAAAAGACCTGCATCGTCCGCTTGTGCCGCGCCATAAATTCAAACCTGAACGGACGCCGCTCCGCCGTCGTTCCCGTCAAACACGGCTTCCCTTCACCGAAATCAACGTCCACCGAGCCGCGACTATCAATCAACACCCCGAACGGCGCAAACCGCTCGCGCGTCATCGGCTGAATTTTCAGATGAACTACGTTCATAAAAGCTGTCCGTAGTCCGTTGTCAGTAGTCCGTTGTTTCGCTACTAACGCTTGAACCTTTAGCCTTCAACTCAGGCAATCACAAACAACGGACAACGGACCACTGACAACGGACAGCCTTTAACGATCTATTTCACCAAGCACGATGTCGAGCGTGCCGATGATGGCGACGACATCTGCGACGAGGTGGCCGAGGCACATCTGTCGCAGGGCTTGCAGATTTATCAGGCACGGCGGGCGCACTCTCACGCGCCAGGGAGTGGCTGTGCCGTCCGCCACGAGATAACAACCTATCTCGCCCTTTGGTCCTTCAATCGAATGGTAGTAATCGCCTGCTGGCGGCTTGATAATCTTCGGGACTTTCGCGTTGACAGGCCCGTCCGGGAGTTTGTCCAAAGCCTGCTGCACGATGCGGCGCGACTGTCGCATCTCTTCGAGCCTGACGAGATAGCGATCATACGTGTCGCCATTCTCGCCCAGTGGGATTTCAAAATCCATGTCGGCGTAGGCAGCGTAAGGCCGCGCCTTGCGTATATCCCACGCGACGCCTGAGCCGCGCAAGGCTGGTCCAGATAACCCAATCGCAATCGCGTCTTCGGCAGTGATCACGCCGATGCCTACGGTGCGGCTCAACCAGATGCGATTCTCCGAGAGCACAGTCTCGTATTCGTCAATGCGGCTTGGAAAATTATTGACGAAGCGGCGCACGTCCTTCTCGAAATCGTCGTAAGCGTCATTCGGCATTCCGCCGATGCGCCATGCGTGACAGGTCAGACGCGCGCCAAACTGGCGCTCAAAAATTTTCAGAATCTCTTCGCGCTCTCTCAGGCACCAGAGCAGGACTGTGATTGCGCCGATGTCCAGAGCGTGCGTGGCAAGCCAGAGCAGATGCGAAGAGATGCGATTGAGTTCGGTCAGAATCGTGCGTATGTAATGAGCGCGCACAGGGACTTCCATGCCCATCATTTGCTCGACCGTCTCGACCCAGACAAGGCCGTTCGAGACGGCGGCAAGGTAATCGAGACGGTCCCAGTAAGGCGCAATCATTGGATACTGCCGGTTCTCCGCGATCTTCTCCATCCCGCGATGCAGGTATCCGATGTCGCAATCGAGATCAATGACCGTCTCGCCGTCAAGCTTGAGAATCACGCGCAGCACACCGTGCGTAGATGGATGCTGCGGCCCCATGTTCAAAGTCATCTCAGGGCTATCGAGCAGCGTCTCTCTGGTTGTCGCAATTTCTACTTGATGCACTTGAAATGCAAGGATGAAGGAGGAAGGATGAAGGATGAAAGAATGACTATTCAAGCCGAGTCATTCACTCAATCCGCTTCATCCTTCATCCTTCATCCTTCCTCCTTGCTTTTATAGCAGCCTGTGACGCTATTGCCTTCTAACACGAGTCCTATCTCTTGAGCCTCGCCGCTTGCGCGTTTCTGCAAGAGCTTGTGCATGATGGCCTGCGCCGCGCTCGCCTTGTTCCAGGTGTTGCGCGGGGCCATCGTTTCCGTCAGACGGAAGCCAGCCGACTCAGCCGCTTCCCGCGTCTCGAAAACTTTCGCCTCGTAATGCGCAGCAAGTTCTTTGGGAGTCATATCGAATTAGTAAATGGTGAATAGTAAATGGTAAATGGACGAAACGTTTTTTCTATTTACCATTGACCATTTACTATTCACTTGTCTTTTGGCATCACTTCTTTGCCTGCGCGGAAGATTTCGCGGACGCGGCGCTCTGCCGGGTTCGAGAGAATCTCAAGGCCGTAGGCGCGGCGTTGATCTACCTGCTCGCGCTGCACTTCTGTAAATTCCGGCAGATGTTTAGTGGTCCACTCGTTCTCCATCGCTTCGAGCGGATACTCTTTTCTCAAGGGATGCCCTTCCCAATCCGGCGGCAGCAGCAGCCGTCGCAGGTCCGGGTGATTCTTGAACGGCACGCCGAAGAGATCAAAGACCTCGCGCTCCATCCAGTTGGCAGTAGGCCAGACACCCGTCACGCTCTCAACGCCTTCTGCTTCGCCCGCTCCAACTTTTAAGCGCACGCGCGTGTTCGCAGAGATTGAGTAAAGATTATAGACAATCTCAAAGGGCGCGTCGGCGCGATCAGGATAATGTACGCAGGTCAGGTCAGAGAGATAGTTGAAAGGTGTCGCGTTGTCGCGTTTCAGAAAATCGCAGACGGCGACGATGCGCGAGCGTTCAATGCGGACGGAGAGTTGGCCTATGAATTCGGATGCTTCGGTAACGGCATCGCCAAAGCGAGCGCGCAGTTTTTTCACCAGCGCATGATCGGAAGCATCCGTAGGCTTTGGCCCTTCGTCCTTTTTCTTGACGGGAGCTTTCGGCGTGCCCGTCGTGGCGGCTGGTTGCGCTGGCGCGGGCTTGTCTCCCGCAGCCTGTTTCGCAGCCACAGCGCGCGCTTTCGCTTCAGCAATTTTTGTAGCCTTCTCTGCGTCCGCTTGTGATGGACTCTTCAAAGGATCGCCGACATCAGGAGAAGCGCCGCCCGGAGGCTGTGAGCTAGGAGGCTCATTCGCTGAGACATTTTCTTTTGTTGGATCGCCTGACGAAGCCGGAACGGTTGTGCCGCTCGTAGAGCTGCCGGATGGGGCTTTGCCTGTTAGAGCGGCCTGGCTTTCGGGTGTGGAGGCGGGCGTTTCCGGCTGAGGGAGGCTGCCAGCGTCTTTCGGTTCCGCGCCCGGACTTGGACTCTTATCATCCGCGCGCGGCGAGGCAGCATTGCTCGTCGAGCGCGCGCGTTCTTCTGCGCTGATGTCTGATTTGACTTCGGGAGTTTTGGGATCGTCCGCCATCTGCCTTCTTTATACACCCTCACCGGAATTGCGCTTTAGAACGGCGTGCTAGAGCGCACACAAACGCCCCTTGGTTTGTGTCTTAATGCTTGAGAACTAACAGGACGGCCAAATGCGTTTGTAGCATGTGGCTTGTTTTATTGTCAACAAGCTTTACGCAAAGCCTCTGAAAGTCTCAAAGGAGGCGTTAGAGCCTTGTTAAACTTGACGCTTAGCTCTCAGGAAAGTATCATTGATTGTTTGGAAAAGACTGAAAATAGTCGTCTATAGAGTAAGGAAAGAGTAAAAGGAACATGAAGCAAGGAATCCATCCCGAATACCAGGAAATCAAGGTGCAATGCGCCTGCGGCAACACCTTTACCACGCGCTCGACGCGCAAAGACGAACTCCACGTCGAAATCTGCTCGGAGTGCCACCCGTTCTTCACGGGCAAGCAGAAGCTTGTGGACACCGCCGGGCGCGTTGATCGCTTCAACAAGCGTTACGGCAAGAAGCAGCCTGAGCCTGAAGCGGAAAACGCTCCGGCGCAGTAAATTTATCTTTGAGACTTTGAAGAGAGCGCGTATGAACGCTTCTCAAACGACAGAATCACATCTTTAGCGGACAAGGAACATCCAACGCCGACTCTTTAGCCACGTTGGCCGCTCTGCGTGCATCTTAAACATCGAAGCACGCGCGGCCAAACGAAGCGAGGTCGGCGTTGCTCTTTACAGCTCGCTTCTCAAACTCGAAACTTAGAGGGAATTATACCGTGAGCACTCCTGAAAGAGATTTAATCGTCGGCGGCCAAGCCGTCATCGAAGGCGTCATGATGCGCACGCCCAACGCTTACGCTATCGCCGTCCGAAAAGCCGATGGCACGATTGTAAACACTGCTGCCGCGCTCCCCAAATGGAGCGACAAATACCCCGTGCTCAAATTGCCCGTACTGCGCGGCGGCGCGGTCCTCGTGCAATCAATGGGTCTCGGCATCAAGGCTCTCAACTATTCAGCGAACGAAGCCTTCGCAGATGCGGAAGAGGCTGAAGCGGCAGAGGTCAAAGTCGCCTTGACGCCCGCAGTCATCGAAGGCGAAGGCGATTTCGCAGGTCTCACAGGCGCAGTGCCCGGCTTGATTCCCATTCCGACGCAGAAGCGTTCAAAAGATGAATTGAAGAAAGGCGGGACCGCAGCAGCCGCTTCGTCCATCGTCTTTGCGCTGCTCTTTAACGTCCTGCTCTTCATCGCCGCGCCGCTCCTGCTAACCAACGCGCTCTTCATTTACGCCGGATGGGCCACGCCCAGAGGCGAGACAGCTATTGTTCAGCAGCAAGCTCAAAACGGCTCGACTGCGGCGACAACTGCGACAACGAACGCAGGCAACAGCGTGCAGGGCGACGCGTGGTACACGCGCGCATGGCAGAGCACGCGAACTTACCTGCGCCCTGTGCGCCCGTCCGTCGCATTCAACCTGATTGACGGTCTGATTCGCATGTCGTTCTTTCTCATCATGATCTTCAGCTTCTCGCTTCTGAAAGACATACGCCGCGTCTTTGAATATCACGGCGCGGAGCATAAGACCGTGTTCACATGGGAAGCGGGCTTGCCCCTGACGGTCGAGAATGCGCGCCCGCAACCGCGCCAGCACCCGCGCTGCGGCACAAGTTTCCTGATGGTCGTGATGCTCGTCTCGATCATTCTCTTCTCCGTCATCAAGTTTGATTCGCTCGTCTATAACATGCTCGTGCGCATCGTCCTGATTCCTGTCGTCGCCGGACTCTCCTACGAAATCATTCGCCTCTCCGCGAAGAAGGAAGGCAGTATCCTCTTCAAGCTCATCACGCTGCCGGGCATCTGGCTCCAGAACATCACAACCAAAGAGCCTGACGACCAGCAACTTGAAGTCGCCATCGAAGCCCTCAAAGAATCGCTCAAGCTTGAGCCACAAACCGAGTCGGCTGCATCGCCGCTCGCCTGATTTTTATGCAAGATAAATTAGAACAGATTGAAGCGCGCTATGAAGAGTTGACCAATCAGCTTTCACTGCCCGAACTCTTGTCAGACCAGACGGCTTACACAAACGCTGCAAGGCAGCATCGCAGTCTGGGTGAGATCGTCGGAAAATATCGCTCATGGAAATCGCTGAGCGAAGAGATTGCAGGCGCAAGTGAGCTTCTTGAAACCGCAGACGATGAAGAGATGCGCGAGATGGCGCGTGTTGAAGTTGAGACTTTGCAGGCGCGTCTCGAACAGGTTGAGGATGACCTCAAGCTGCTCTTAATCCCTACGGACCCGAACGACGAGAAGAACGTCATCCTCGAAATTCGCGCCGGGACGGGCGGCGACGAGGCATCGCTCTTCGCGGCGGAGATGCTCAGGATGTACGCGCGCTACGCCGAGCGGCAACGCTGGCGGATGGAGATTCTGGACGCTTCCGAATCCGGCATCGGCGGCATCAAAGAGGCCGTCGCGCTAATCGAAGGCGACAAGGTTTATTCCAAACTCAAACACGAATCGGGCGTGCATCGCGTGCAAAGAGTTCCGCAGACGGAGACAAGCGGGCGCATACACACCTCTGCCATCACCGTCGCCATCCTCCCCGAAGCCGAAGAGGTTGATGTCAAGGTTGATCCGAAAGACCTACGCATAGACACGTTCTGCTCTTCAGGGCCGGGCGGGCAATCCGTCAACACGACCTACTCCGCCGTGCGCATCACGCATCTTCCGACCAACACAGTCGTCTCCATGCAGGATGAGAAATCGCAGATCAAGAACCGCGAGAAAGCCATGAGAGTTCTGCGCGCCCGCTTGCAGGAACTCGAAGAGCGCAAGCAACACGAAGCCACCGCCAGCGAGCGCCGCGCGATGGTCGGAAGCGGCGACCGCTCCGAAAAGATTCGCACCTACAACTTCAAAGAGAACCGCGTCTCAGACCACCGCATCGGCCTGACCATTCACCAACTCGACCTCGTTATGGAAGGCGCGCTCGACGAGATCATCAACGCCCTCACCACGCATTACCAAGCTGAAAAACTTAAAGGCGACCCGGAAAAAGACCCTGTGTTAGCATGATGCTTAGTCATGCCAACTAGCACGCGCATTCTTCTCATCCGTCACGGTCAGTCTCTTGGCAATGCCGAAGGTCGCTTTGGCGGGCACACGGCGACACCGCTCTCGACGCGCGGGCGCAAGCAAGCGGAAGCGACTGCGCTGGCCCTCTCTGCTGAGAACATCACGGCGATTTATTCAAGCGACCTGTCGCGGGCAGTAGAAACGGCAAAACCGCTCGCGCGTCTGACGGGCCTTGAGGTTAATGAAACGGATGCCTTTCGTGAACGCAGCGTCGGCGTCATGGAAGGTCTCACGTTTGAAGAGGCCGCAGAGAAGCATCCCGAACAGTACGCAGCTTTGCTCCGCCGCGACTTTGAGCATGTGATACTCGGCGGCGAAAGTTACCGCCAGTTGCTTGACCGCGCTTCGCTCAAACTCGATGAAGCCATCGAAAAGCACAAAGGCGGGCGCATCTGCATCTACTCTCACACAGGAGCAATCTGCATCCTCACGCTGCACCTGATGGGCGCGCTCGACGCGCCTGAGTTAAAACCTGTCTGGATCAGCACGACAAACTGCGGCATCACTCGCGTCGAGCTGCGCGAAGACGGTTTTACACGCATTCTAGCCATCAACGACACGCGCCATCTCATGGGGATTTGAGACAGAGCAAGCGGGGGCAAGCCGCCCTTCCTGACTGCGCCATGTGAAGTTGATTCTTTCAACTCAAAGAATCTTTCGAGATGAGTTGTAAGGCTCAGATGTAAGAGTCTCACAGGTCTGGAA
>JBAWGU010000259.1:0-4103 GCA_049593215.1 Pyrinomonadaceae bacterium | reverse complement strand
CTAAATTTAGTTGCACGCGTTTGGAAACCGTAATAATGGCGTTAATTCCGCCTCTCTGTGAAAACATATGAACAAGCGTAACCGGAGGGTTGTCAGGCGCGAGTCTTACCTGCGGAGTTTCAATTTTAATCGGAGACTTAAGGCTGCCCGCGTTGGCGGCCTTAATCTTTTCTTCCCTACGTGCCAGCTTAGCGCATATAATTTGTCAGAACGACCAAGTAAGGGAGAGCTACCTGATGCCCGCTCTATCTACCAGCTACGAGCACATCATCATAGAGGAAAACGGTGTTCCCACGATTGAGGGAACAAGCATGAAAGTCGTAGAGCTTGTGCTGGACACGCTCGCCTACGGATGGAGTCCAGAAGAGCTACATTTCCAACATCCTTATCTCTCGCTGGGACAAATCCATTCCGCGCTGGCCTATTACTGGGATCATGCCGAGGAATTAGACCGTGACATTGAGCGTCGTCTGGATAAGGCCGAGAACATCAGGCAGAAGGTAGGGACATCAAGCCTCAAAGATAAACTCAAAGCCAGGGGACTCATCTAATGCCGCTCGCCCTCTACATGGACGTTCACGTTCCGAGGGCCATCACAAACGGATTGCGCCGTCGAGGCATAGATGTCATAACGGCGCAGGAGGACAACGCCACAACGCTGGATGACTCGCAACTACTAGACCGCGCTACCGCTCTTAATCGTTCACTATTCACACAAGACGACGACCTCCTTACCGAAGCTCACAAACGGCAAACTGAAGGGGCAAGGTTTGCGGGTGTCATCTATTCTCATCAACTTCACAGCCCGATAGGACGGTGCGTCAACGATCTTGAAATCATTGCCCAGGCGTGCGAAATAGAAGACTTGATGAATCGTATAGAATTCATTCCTTTCTAATCATCAAGAATCGAGTCTAAGCAGGCTGTCTCAGCGCCTATCAAGGCACGTTCAGAAATCAACTTTATCTAAGCTTATCGGGCACGAGTCATACCTGCAGGGTTTACAATTTTTTAGAGACATCAGGGCCGCCCGCGTTGGCGGCCTTAATCTTTTCTTTCACACTTTTTATCGAGCGCATATAATTGAGGCGACGATTGGAGAGGAGGTCTCTTGCGATGAGCTTACCGAGTGAAAGACTCTGCTTGAGCGTAGCAGACTACCTTGCAGGAGAGAGAGATGGCGCGGTGCGCCATGAATATGTGAGCGGTCAGGCTTACGCGATGGCTGGCGCGAGCGCGCGTCATAATCGCATCGCACTGAATATCGCCGGACGCTTGAACGATCACCTCGCGGGCGACGAGTGCGAAGCATTCATGGCTGACATGAAGATTCGGGTCGCGCCGGATTTGTTCTATTATCCTGATGTCGTTGTGACGTGCGACGCTCTCGGCGGCGACGCCTACTTTCGCATTGCGCCGCGCCTCATCATTGAAGTGTTGAGTCCAACGACCGAGCGCACGGACCGCCATGAGAAGTTGGCAGCCTATAAGAATTGTCCGAGCGTGCAGGAATACGCGCTCGTCTCACAGGACAGAATGATGATTGAGCTTCATCGCCGGAGCGGCGACGACTGGCAGGTTGAAATTTATACGGGCGAGGACGAGCAATGCGCCTTTGAATGTGTCGGCCTCAAGATGAACCTGACAGACATTTATCGCAACGTGCGCTTTGATAATAAAGCCTGAGTCTTACCTGCGGAGTTTCAATTTTGCCAGTCGAATTAAGACCGCTAACGTTGGCGGTCTTAATCTTTCTTCCACACTTGCCAGCTTAGCGCATATAATTTGTCTGAATGCGAAACGGAGAGTGAGGCGATGTCAGTAAGATTGAAAGCTATTTACAGAGATGGCGCATTCGTACCCGTAGCGAACGGCGAGAAGTTGAGTGTACCGGAAAATACGGAAGTCGAAATAACCGTGCATGATCCTTACGTTTTGCCGCCGACCGCGACGAGCGACGAGGAGCGCGAGCGCGCCTTGCGTGAGTTGTTCGCAAGCTGGGACGCGCATCCTGTACGCTCCGACGCGCCGCGCCTGACACGAGACGAGTTGCATGAACGCCGTTGACACAAACATATTGATTTATGCACGTGATCCGCGCGATCCCATAAAGCAACAAAAGGCCCGCACAGTTGCCGCCAAAATGACGGACGGCGCGCTGCTTTGGCAAGTCGCGTGTGAGTTCATCTCAGCATCACGCAAACTTAGGGCAGTCGGCTACACGCAATCGCAGGCATGGCGCGAGTTGGAGCAATTGCGCGTGATATGGAAACTGGTCTTGCCGTCTGAAAACGTGCTGACCCATGCCGAACAACTGACGGCTACGCACAACCTTTCGTTCTGGGATGCGACGATTGTCGCGGCAGGTATGGAAGGCAGCATCACGCGCCTTTACACGGAAGATTTTGACGCTTCGCTCTCACGTGAAAGGGAAATGAAGATGAGCGACGAAATTAAATTGCTTGATGTGGTAGCGTTGCTTGAAGATGTGCCCGGCGAGGGTTTGAGTCGTGGCGAAGTCGGCACGGTAGTAGAAGTCTTTGCAGGCAAGCCGGAGCAGCCGGGCGCATTGCTTATCGAATTCAGCGACCGCAACGGCGAGGCTTATGCTTTCGCCACGTTGCACCCTCAACAGCTTGTCAAACTGCGCTATCGTGATGCGGCGCGCGATGCCGCGTAAGCGCCTCACCTATGCACTCTATATATCCTTAGAACTCTCACAAGCAGCACAATGAAAAACAGACTTGAATTGAACCGGGTGAGTAATCACGTTTACATGAAAGATTTTGACACTTCGCTCTCACAGGTGACAGGAATCGAGATCGTCAACCCGTTCTGACTCCGAACCGCGTGGGAAGTCGAGATAGTCCGCCCCTCTGTGAAAACATATGAACAAGCGTAACCGGAGGGGGACGCGCTCATGCCTGCGATTCTGGACAGAGCATTCAAGGGTGAATTATGAGAAGGCTGTGCTAAACTTTGCGTGGAGGTATCACTCGTGACTGTCGAATCGTTGATGAAGACAGACCTGTGGCAGGAGTTCGAGCGGCGGGCGCGGCGAGAGCGCAAACAACCCGCCGTGTTGCTCGCTCGCTTGCTGCGCGAGTATCTGGAAATTGCGGACGACGTGCGCCTCAATGAAGAGATGCGGCGTGAGGCGCAGCGCAGCCGCTACACCCCTGCCGATGCCGTGCGTTTAGTTAAAGAACATCGCACTGCGAAGAGACGCCATGCCGCCTAGAAAAGGACGCCTCCCCGTAGTCCTTGATACTAATGTCATAGTCGCCCAACTCCTCAGCAAGACACATCGCTCAGCCAATTCGCGCGTCTTCGACCTCTGGCTGGTGCAGCGTCAGTTACAGCTTATTGTCAGCCCGCCTCTCATTGAAGAATATCTAGAATTGCTGCGCCGGATTGGGATAGCCGAAGATCGAATCGCGCGTTTTCATCAAAGACTTCTCACCGCGCAAACCATAACACGCATCAATCTTGGCAAGCGTTTCCAGCTTAGCCGCGATGCCGATGATGACTTTTTGCTCGCCACTGCACACGCCGGACGCGCGCAATATCTTGTCACTAATGACCGTGACTTACTTGATATTCTCGCAGAGCAACGACGACCGTTCAGATTCGAGATCGTTACGCCTTACAACTTGCTCCGTACCCTGAAGCAATAGGACTAACTATAGCCACTCAAGCGCGTAAGATTACTGCTCACAGGTAAAAGATAGCTGCTACAGGGTGAAAATTAGCCATATCAAGGTAAAAGTGAGGCAGATTGGCGGAAAAGTCAGATTATAGAGGGTTGGGGATTTAACTTCGGGGGCGCGAGCAAGGCCGCCGCAAGCGTGGGAGGCTCGGCGGCGGCCCTTCTGCACAGTCCGTCACCCTCAATTAATCGGACGTGCAAGATTCTCTTAGCGTCTCCCGGTTCTACCTTTGGCTGATTTCTTTGAACGTGATAGACGCATCTCTACTTTTCCTGAGCCTGTCTGACGAAAAATCATGTAGTCGCCTGCGCGAGCGCCTAACAGTCGCAGGAGAGGAGCGGGCACTTTGCCGCGAGTGAGGCCATTGTCGTCTATCACTTTGGCTTGATATTC
>JBAWGU010000258.1:0-5613 GCA_049593215.1 Pyrinomonadaceae bacterium | reverse complement strand
TTGGTGGCGGCGCGGGCGTCGGCGTTGGCGACGGCGGAGGCGGCTTCACGGGCGGAGGCGGCGGCACGTAGAAAGCGAAGATGTTGCGTTTGGCTTCCGGCACAGAGGGCAGCACGAAGTTCACAGGAATCGGCTGCGGCATCTCTTCTTCGACACGATTGCGCTCATCTTCAACGCTCGGCAGAGGCGCGGTGCGCTGCACCGTCTGCGTTGTCTGTGTTTGTGTGGTCGTGGTTGTGCGTGTGTTCGAGTTGCGGTTCGCAGTCTTGCTTGGCGTTGAGGGCGAACTGAAGAACGCGTACCAGAGCGCGAAGAGCGCGACGACGCCGAGCGCTGCTGCCGCGATCATCTTGTTGCGTTCCGATTGAGTTTTGCCTTCAACTACTGCCATAAAAATTTTCTGATTGTCGCTCAGCGCGTCTCATTCGTGGGGATAAGATTTGCGCCCGCTTCGTCGCGACGAAAATACGCGGCCATGTTGAGACGCAGGCTGACGAGCGAGCCGCGCGGCGAAGCATTATCTACAGGCGTTGTGCCCGGTGGCGCATCAGCCGCAGAAACCGTTCGCGCGTTTGTGTCCGTCACGCTCTCAAGCTCTACCGCGTTGATCACTAAGAATTGATTGCTCGCTTCGATGTCGCGCAGGAAGTGGCGCAGGCTCTGATACTGTCCTTCGACTGTGACGCCCACGCCGATGCCCGGATAGATGCTCTGCAATTTTGCGTTGCCGCCCTTCACGGTATTTGAAGCAGTGGTTTTTCCGTCCGCGCCGAGCGCTTCGAGCGAAACGTAAGTCGGGCCGGAAGTGTTACGCAGACCGTTGCGACGAATCAACGTGTTGAGTTGACTGTAGAGCACCATGCGGCCTGCGTTGCGATCACTCAAACGATTGGTCTCGAAATCATCTATGCTGCCGGTTAGATTCGCAACGCTTGTGTGCGTGTCCATCTCTTGCTGCACTCCTTCCTGCGAATGGCGCAGTTTGGTTTGCAGTTGCTCGCGCTCGCGTTGGAGGTCTGCGAGGCGCGTGCGCGCCGGAGTGAGAAAGAAGAGGTAAGCGATGACGACGACGATGAGCAGGACGAGGCTGGCGGCGAGTCCTGCAATCTCTGCGACGCCGAAGATGCTTGAAGAGCGCGAGCGGCGCAAGCTGTTAACGCGCACGCGCAACTGAGCGCGACGATTCGTCTTCGCTGTAGCCTCTTGATGCTCTCTCAGGTTCGGGTCGCTCACTTCTCTATTGCTGTCCTCTGTTGAGATTCGCGGTGGAGTTTGTTGCTGTCGTTGTCGCGGCGATGCTTGAGTTGTTAGTGTTCTCGACGGCGGGCACGCCTCCGTGCGGAGTGTAGCGGACAGACAAAGTTGATTCAGTGCCCGTCTCGCCTCTTCCCTTCTGCAAGCCCTGCGAGAGAAGCTCCGCTTGAAAAACGCCGGAGTGCTCCATCTGCGTGATCATCTCTGTGGCAGCGTCCGGAGATTTACTGACGACTGAGAGATCAAGCGCGGCAACAGTCTGTCCCTGACGGACGACGACATCGCGGACGGCGATGCGTGTGACTCTCACGCTGCCGGGCAGAGTCGCTTCGAGGTCCGCGAAGAGGCGCGACCATGAAAAGTGTTTGCGGTCGTAGAGCGTATGCGCGGCTTTCAAAGTCTGAATCTGATCGGGCGTGAGCGCGCTCTTGACTTCATTGGCTCGCTTGATTAAATCAAGGTCTTGCTGTTTTAAGACGGCCACGTCGCGCGCGACCGCGACGGCCTGCGCGTTTGTCTCTTGCGTCTTGCTAAAGATGAAGATGAAGGCAACGAGCGACGCAACCGTGATAATTGTCGTGATGGTCCACGGCAAAGCGCGATTGCGAAACGGCTGGCTTGCAAGATTGAGATTAACGCTCACAACTCTTTAATGCTTCCGATTCCGTCTGAGAATTTGGAGAAGGCGCGCGGGCCAAATCCACCGCTTGAAAGCATACACGCCCGCGACGAAGAGGCGCAACCGCGCAGACTTGTAGACAACTCTACACCGAGGCCCGCCTTCAATCTACACGCTTTCAACTTCCAGAGGTTTCAGAAAGATAAGATTAACGTCAGTTCGATATAAGGATCGTGTTGCGGCTGGAGCCGCTTATGTCGAACTCACCTTAAGATTAAGCTGTCCCAGTGTTGAATAGCTTCAAACCCTCTCGCCACAGGCTGCTCTCTACATCGCCCTTGCCGCGTCTCACTGCCATTATGCGAGCGATATTACCTTTGCTCGGCTGCTCCCGTTTCACGCAGCTTATTGATACTTTCATTTAGTCCCTGCCGCGCCACATCAATGTTGGGATCGAGCGCGAGCGCCTGCTTGTAGGCGTTGATGGCGCGGGCGTGCTGGCCCAGCAGCGCAAGATAGCGTCCACGATTGACGAGCATCGTCGTGTAGGCCGGTAGCACTTTGACGTTTACCACCGTATCTTTCTCGAATCTCACGGTGCCGTCGGCCAGCCCGCGCGTCTCAAGATGCACATTCGGCGGATTATGAAAACCACGCTCGCTGTAGAGTCTGAAGACGAGTCCATGTGGAACAAGTTGATAGTTCTTTGTGAGCCACTGGGTTATTTCTTTGTCCTGCTCCTCAGTGTGAAAGACCAGATCGGAAGTGACATAGACAGGAGCGGCCTCGATCTGGCTTGTCACAAATGACTGGATCATCTCGTGAAATCTGGAAGCGATTCTCTGTGAGAGCGCCGCGTTATTGGCGTAAGCTTTCGGGTCTTGCTCCCACTGCTTGAGGTCTGCGAGGAAGGCATCAACTTTATCGCGCGAGCGTTCGATCAAATCGGGATACGCGTCTCTCAGGTAATCGAAATACCATGAGCGGCGCAGCAGGTTCACGTCAATCACCCTCACATCACGCCGGCGTTGCTCCACCTCTCGTGTATAAAGCATCGGCGATTCGACTTGCCAGTCAATGGTGAGCAAGAGGCCGTTAGGCTCTATCGTGTTCAGGATGTTCTCGACGTAATCATGCGCGATGAAATCACGGCTGCGATTATTGAAAGGCAAATTACCAGCGAGCGCGACCAATGGTATGAGCAGCACAGCGAGCGCAGTCGTGACATAGATTCTCTTTGCAAGCATGGGCTTCGCAGCAGCGAGTTGAATCAGCCAGCGCACGCCCAATCCGGCGGCAATCGCCAACGCGATAAAGGTTGGCAGGTAGTAAGCATCTTTGTCCTCTGCAATGTCGTAGTTGAGCGCGTACGCCATGTCGCAGAACACTATGAGCGCGAGAAACCAGAAGGTCGTCCGGTCGCGCCTGAAGACTGTAATGAACCCAACGAGCGACAGGACCAACGCCAGAGGCAGCCACCATGGACCGAACTCACGCACAACGAGCTTGCCAAACTCGATTAACTGCTGGCCCATCACCTCCGGCGAGAAAGAGAGGAAGGCTTGATACTGTTTGCCCGTGACGTGCCACCAGATCGCTTGCAGGGAGCGCGGGTTGCCCCAGTTCAGGACGGGCGCGCGCGAAGCCGCAACCGGCAGGTAAGCATAGATGCACAGCAGAGCCGCAAACGAAAAGAGGGCGGCAAAGGCGAGTCTACGGCTCTTGAAGAATCTCAAGCCCTGCGTTCTGTAAACGAGGAGCGCGAGAGCCGGAAGCGTAAGCGCGACCGTCACATGATGCACGCCCAACGCCAGTCCGAAGATCACTGCGGCATCAAAGAGTGGAGAATCGTAGTCGGTGATGACAGGCGAGCGATTGCCGGAATCCGCCGTCCCGCTCCTGCGCCTTTCATCTTCGACGATGCGCCGCCTCCAACGCAGCATCAGAAAGAAGACGGTGATGATGAGCAGCGTGTTGAGCGTGTAGACCTCTGTAATCGTCGCATAGGACCAGAGCGTGCGAGAGAAAGCTAACAGTAAACCAGACACGAGCGCGGGGGCTAAGACAAGCAGATGACTATTGATTATTGCGCCGTCACTCGTCTCTTCGCTTTCAATATGAGGAGCGGCCTTCTTATTCTTTCGCGCAGCCTTCCTTATGGAGCGACCCTTTAGCGCGGCGACGTAAAGGGTGGTAATCATTAGTTCCGCCACAGCCAATGTGAGCATGGCGGCGGCGAGCGCGGCAAAGACGGCGGAAGCGAAGTTGACTCTGACGGCGACGCTCCCGACGGGCACAAGCGTTGCCAGATGCGCGAGCAGAACGTAGAGCGGAAAGCCGGGCGGGTGCGCGACACCGAGCGAGCGAGCGGCAACGATGAGTTCACCGCTATCAACGAGTGTCACCGTCGGCGCAAGAGTCTTGATGTAAACAGAGAGCGAGATGAGGAACACGGCTGCCGCGCATAACAGCCGTGTCCTCTCCGAAGGAAGCGCGCCAGCGATAGTCTCTGCTCCCGGCGTCTCTACGGGAGAAGGATCAGGCGCACTTTCTATCGCGCTTTTCTCTTTAATGCCTTGCCTGTTTTTTGAGCGGCCACGGGCCATAGCTCATATCGTATCGCAGATTGCCCTGTTTTATCTTGGCGCTCCTGTCGCCTGGCTGATGACGCGCGAGTTGATAACTTTTCCGGCGGCGTCGAGCGTGAGTTCGATAACTGCGCCGGAGGTGTCTGTGACGCGGCGAAGCGTCTGGCCTGCGGCGTTTGTGGTTTCGCCAAGCACGTTGAGGCTCGTCACGTTGCCGACACTTTTCTGGTCCAGAATCTTGCCCGTGTTGTCGAGCGTGCGTTCGACGATGTTGCCCGTGCGGTCAACTGTGCGCTGCAAGGTCTGGCCCAGCGTGTTGACCGTCTGGCTCAAGAGGCCGTTGGGCGCGGTCAGGTTGTTGAGAGTGTTGCTGACTGCGCCGCCGGGTCCGAGCGCGGTGTTGGCGACGTTGCCGACAGTGCCGACAGTGTTGTCAACGCTCTGCAAGAGGCGTTCGAGAATCTGCGGGTTGCGGTCAATGGTCGTCAGCGTGCGGTCAATGATGGCGGCCACGTTGTCGAGCCGAACTTTCAAAAGCACTTCTGCGCGCACGCCTTTAATCGTCAGCTTAACTTTATCAATACTTGCTTCTGCGCCCGCTGTAAGTTGCAGAAGGTTTGCGAGCCGCGCGTCCAGAGAAACTTTCGCGCGAAGGTTTTCGACTTCCAGAGTTATCTCTTCAACGGAGAGATTCGGAACGTCAAGCAGCACGTCAGGGTCGCCCGATGCCGCTTCCTGTTTGCGACGCGCGCTGGCCGCTTGCTGTCGTTGAATGTCTTCCTGCGAGAGCGGGCGCACGGGCGCGGCTTGCGAAGGACGCGGCGTCGGTTGTTGTTTGGGCTTGCTGGTAATCTGTGCGCCCTGCGTCTTAGACGGAATAGCCAAGCCCTCCGTCGTGCTGGCGCTGATGGAAGCGTCGTTTGAGCCTGTGTTGGTAGTGTTGGTAGTTTGCGCGCTGGCTGTGCCAACGGCAAAGAGAGCCAGCGTTATCGCTGCCAGAAAGAACTTGAGCCTTTTCACTTTTCGATCTCCTCCAAAAGTTTGATGAATACATCGTTGCTGTTTTCCGTAGAAAGGTCGGGAGCGCGGACGCGTGCCGCTCGGTTCATCATCATGGGAGAGAAACTCGACTAAATTTTCACTCAACTGAAT